>JAGRMV010000028.1 GCA_020441045.1 Deltaproteobacteria bacterium
GTGTTGAGAGTTTCAACAAACAAATCGAAACACTCTACCAAAACAAAATTTTCCAACAAATCTATAATTCACTACACTTCAGCAAACTCAATTTCTTGGTAGCCACATTTACAAACCTTGAATACAAAAAGTCTATTAACAACCATGATCCCAATCATTACGCACCATTAGGTATATTTGCTAGACCGGATCCCGCATATAATCGTCTCCATCCACAGATCGGCTTTAGACTGGAAAAAGGTTTTCCGATGTACCAATACAAATGTGGCGCTATTGACCTAAACAGCTTCGATCACCGCAAAATAAATGTATTCCAAGAATTCACCCATGCATCTCAATGGTTATATTACACGACCCATGACCTGCTAGTTGAGGAAAACTACTTTGATCTATTGCTCGAAATTGAGGTCGAATTGCTGGCACTGATTACAGGTAATGTAAACTGTATCAATAACTCACTTCTGAATGTTCCTTCGATCCAAAAACTTGTCAAACGATACAGCCAAAATGCCCCCTTCACCGAAGATGATTTACAGGCTCTAGAAAAAGATCTTGAAAAAATCTATACTATGCTTGTCAACCAAGGACCCAGCTACAAAGAAAAATATAAACAAGAAGACTTAAAAAAAGTAAAAATAGCAGACTTTTTATTTTTGCCTTCCGTAGCAGGAAGCTTGACCCACTAAAAGTTGATCAAAACTTATTTTTCCACATCTGAGAACCCATAGGTTTGGGGTCTTTGCTATTGTACTTCGCAGATTTTTTGGTCGCATAGGACACCTCTACCTCGCCTTCGACAGCAAAATAAATCAGCTGGCCAATGGGCATGCCCGCATAGACACGGACTGGAATTTGCGCTGAAATCTCTAACGTCCAATAATTGCAAAAACCAACGTCACCCTTGCCTGCAGTCGCGTGAATATCAATGCCCAAACGTCCCGCACTAGATTTACCCTCCAAAAAAGGCACATGGGCATGGGTCTCAGTGTACTCTTGGGTAATCCCCAAATACAATTCTCCTGGCTTCAAAACAAAGCCATCGGCTGGGATTTCAAAAAATGTAACCGGATTGTCTTTTTTTGCATCTAAAATAGCATCTTGATAAGTCCCCAACGTTTTTCCTAAATGGACATCGTAAGAGTTGGTCCCCAAGCATTCTGGGCGATAGGGCTCAATTTTGATGGTGCCAGCTTGAATTTCTTGTTTGATTTGCTTGTCCGATAGAATCATACATGCTTCGATACACGAATTTCAAAAACAAGACGATGGTTTTTTTCGCTCTTCTGAGAAAAAAATGATAGCACATATCGTTATGCAACAAATCAATCCCCATATTCTCGCCATTGACCTTGGTGGTCACAACCTGCGCACTGCTTTGGTCAACGAGCAAGCCCAAATTATTGATCCAAAACGTGTTCGTACTCATGCCGATCGAACCCCAGAAGCTGTGATTGAGCAAATCACCGCTGAGGTCAAAGAAATCGTCGATAACCATCCCGATAAAACCATACTTGGCATCGGCATTGGCGTACCCGGTTTTGCCTCCACCGAATCAGGGGTGATCTATTCTTCACCCAATTTTCCAACATGGAAAAATACCGCCATCAAAAAAGAGTTGGAAGAACGCCTGCCCTTCCCCGTCATCGTTGAAAATGATGCCAACGCCGCCGCCTTAGGAGAGTACTGGTGCGGTAAAGGTAAAGGCGCGCAAGGTTTTGTCTTAATGACACTCGGTACGGGTGTCGGTGCAGGTATCATCATCAATGGAGAAATATTCAGGGGTTCGCGCGGGGCCGCTGCAGAGTTAGGCCATATCAAAATTCGTAAAGATGGCCCTTTATGTGGCTGTGGTGGTACAGGCTGTTTAGAAACCTGGGTCTCCGGCAGTGCGCTCGAGCTTGAAACAGGAACCAAAGCAAAAATTCTTTACCAGCAAGCACTTGAAGGTGACCAAAAGTCCAAAGACATTTGGATAGAAATGGGCCGTCGTCTTGGCACCGCGCTGTCCAATATTGCTTTTACTTTTGATCCTGATGTCATTGCTATTGGTGGTCGCGTAAGCCAGGCTTTCGAGCTATTTTTTCCAGGCATCGAAGAAGTATTTAGCCACAACCTCGCCAAACACCCTGCCAAACAAACCTCCATCGTTCTGTCAACTTGCTGGAATGATGGTGGCATGCTGGGCATGGCCAAACTTGGGTTTGAGCATTTTTTGCACCAACCCTAAGGTAAGATCTGTATGGGTATTATTTCGAGTCTTGAAGCTTTATATGAAAGCGCATGCGCATTGACTGGGGTTCATTTATCGATTATCTATGTTTTAAGGATATGACGACGATTTTTCAGAAAATTATTGATCGAGAAATGCCAGCGGATATTGTCCATGAAGATCAGCTGTGCTTGGCTTTTCGAGATATTCAACCCCAAGCGCCAACACATATTCTGTTGATTCCGAAAAAACCCATTCCAACCCTTGATGATATTCAACCTGAAGATCAAGCCTTGCTTGGGCATCTATTGCTACAAATTCCTGTCATTGCCCAAAAGTATGCACTTACTTCCGGCTATCGCACCATTATCAATTGCAAAGAACATGGGGGGCAAGTGGTATACCACCTTCATATTCATATTCTGGGGGGCCACCCTATGCAGCACCCGCTTGGTTGATTCCATTTTCCTGAATTTTACATTCCCGACAAAGTCATATATGACCTATGACAATACAGACATAGGCACCAACGCACGTGGCCATAGAGCGACGCGTCGGATATTGTAACACCCAAAGTGAGGAATCTAGTCTTATGAGCAATCAAGTGCTGGTGATCGTGGAGTCACCTACCAAAGCTAAAACCATTAAGAAATTCTTACCCAAAAACTTCACCGTATTGGCTTCAATTGGGCACGTTCGTGACCTTCCGCAGTCAGCCACACAAATTCCTGCTAAATATAAAGGCCAAGAGTGGGCTAAGCTAGGGGTCAACGTCGAAAATGATTTTGAACCTCTTTACATCATTCCAAAAGGCAAATCGAAAATCATCACCGAGCTGCGCAAGGAGCTCAAAAAATCTTCCGAACTTTACCTGGCGACAGATGAGGACCGTGAAGGAGAAAGCATTTCTTGGCATTTGCTCGAACTTTTAAACCCTAAAGTTCCTGTGAAACGCATGGTCTTTCACGAGATTACCAAAACGGCTATTCAAAAAGCATTAGAAAACACCCGTGAAATTGATATGAAATTGGTTTCATCACAAGAAACCCGCCGCATTTTAGATCGTTTGGTTGGGTATTCTCTCTCCCCATTGATCTGGAAAAAAATCGCTTATGGACTATCGGCCGGACGTGTACAATCAGCTGGATTACGTATGCTTGTCGAACGTGAACGTGAACGCATTCGTTTTGTCAAAGCGCAATACTGGGATTTAAAAGCAATCCTTTCAAAAGATGCCACCGACTTTGAAGCCAAGTTGATTGCTGTCGATGCAAACCGCATTGCCTCTGGCAAAGATTTTGATCCGCATACAGGCAAACTCAAAAAGCCTGATGGCATCACTATTGTTGATGAAAAACGCGCACAAGCACTCCTGACCCAGCTCAAAAACAAACCTTGGCAAGTAGAAAGCGTTGAAGAAAAAGACTTTACTTCCAAGCCCACCGCACCTTTTATCACCTCGACCCTGCAACAAGAAGCTTCCAGAAAACTTGGATTTACGGCTAGAGTCACTATGCGCACTGCCCAGAGGCTATACGAGCAAGGGCTGATCACTTACATGCGTACTGACTCTCCCACGCTTTCAGAACAAGCCCTACAAGCGACCCGAACCCAAGTCGAAGAGCTGTACGGTAAGGAATTTTTAAGCGATAAGCCTCGCCAATTTAGCGCTAAAACCAAAGCCGCACAAGAGGCGCACGAAGCAATTCGACCCGCTGGACAAGCCTTTCAAAAACCAGACGAAACAGGATTAACCGATCGTGAACTCAAGCTTTACGATTTGATTTGGAAGCGAACCCTGGCTTCACAAATGGCCGAAGCCAAGAAAAAATCGATGCAAGTCCGCATCAGTGTAGAAAACTGCTCCTTCGCAGCCAGTGGTATGAAGATCGTCTTCCCAGGTTTTTTACGTGTGTATGTTGAAGGCAAAGATTCACCTGATGAAGCATTGGAAGATAAAGAAGTATTATTGCCTGATTTGCAGCAAAATGATGTGGTTGATTGCAAAGATCTTGAATCTGTTGCGCATGAAACCAAACCTGTGGCACGCTATACCGAAGCCTCTCTGATCCAAGCTTTAGAAAGATCCGGTATCGGACGTCCTTCTACATATGCCAGTATCATCAGCACAATTCTAGATCGCGAATACGCGACCAAGCATGGCACTGCCTTGGTTCCATCTTACACGGGGTTTGTCGTCATTCAACTGCTTGAAGATCATTTCGAAGAATTGGTTGATTACGGATTTTCTTCCACGATGGAAGAAGCATTGGATGAAATTGCAAGTGGTAATAAACAGTCGATTCCTTATCTTACCGAATTTTTTCTCGGCGACGATGGGCTACAAGCTAAAATTGAAAAACGTGAAGAGAAAATTGATCCCGATCATGCGCGAGAGGTCAAGCTATTACGGACTTTTGACAATGTTGAACTTCGCGTTGGTAGATTTGGTCCTTACCTGATCAAGAAAATGCCAAAAGGCGAAGAAGACCTCCGGGCCAGTATTCCAAATGATATTGCCCCAAGTGAACTAACCAACGACAAGGTGCAAGAAATCATTGAGGTCAGCAAAAAAGGCCCACAGCCCATTGGTACGCACCCTGACACCGGTGAAAATATTTATGCGCTGCTTGGTCGTTTTGGTCCTTATGTTCAATTGGGTGAAGTCACAGATGACGTCCCCAAACCAAAGCGAGCCAGCATCCCTAAAAGCATCAAAATGACAGAAATTACTTTGGAGGAAGCTGTGCATCTGCTCATTCTTCCCCGTACGCTTGGTGCAGACCCTGAAACAGGCGAAGAAATTCGTGCAAATAACGGACGTTTTGGCCCCTATGTACAAAAAGGGGACGATTTCCGTTCTATCAAAGAACCTGATGATGTGTATACAATTGATCTAAATCGCGCGTTGGAACTTTTGTCTGAGCCCAAAGTATCACGTCGTGGATCCAAAAAAATCAAAGAATTGGGTGAACATCCCACCAAGAAAAAGAAAATCGAGCTCATGGAAGGCAAATACGGACCTTTCCTAAAGATGGGCACGAAAAACTTTGGACTCGACAAAGAAATAGACCTTGAGAAATACACTTTGGAAGATGCGGTCAAACATATCAACGCCAAGTTGTAGTTTTTGTTTTATCAAAAAGACTTGATCTATTTATGGTCAGGGTCTATGGTTCCAAAATAGACTGAGTCTAAATTGAATTTTTTGATGATTTATATTTATAATATTGAGGAGGAAATAATGTCTTATACACTACCTACACTACCCTATGCCGATCATGCACTGGATCCTGTGATCACCGCGAACACATTGAGTTTTCATTATGGCAAACACCACCAAGGCTATGTTACCAAATACAACGCGGCCATTGAGAATACTCCTTTTGCCGACACACCACTTGAGGATGTCATCAAGCAAACTGCCGGTGATGCAAATCAAAAAGCTGTGTTTAACAACGGCGCGCAAATTTTTAACCACACATTTTATTGGAACTCAATGACGCCTAACGGTGGCGGTAAAGCTACAGGTAAAGTACTTGATTTGATCAACGATACCTGGGGAGATTTTGATACCTTCAAGACAGCCTTTAGCGACAAAGCAGCGACTCTTTTTGGGTCAGGCTGGACATGGCTTGTCAAAGATGGCGCAAAACTAGCCATTGTACAAACCAAAGACGCCGACACGCCAATCACAACAGGACAAACCCCGCTACTGACAATCGATGTCTGGGAACACGCCTATTATTTGGATTACCAAAACAGAAGACCAGACTATATCAATGCCTTCATGGATAAATTGGTCAACTGGGACTTTGCCAACCAAAACTTAGGCTAACCAAAATTTTAGCAAATATAGCGAGTTAATTTTTTAGAGTTGGCTCGCTATTTTTGACTATACATGCGGATATTGCACCCGCATACCTAGGGTCGGGCGCTCTATCCATACCGAATGGACGTGAGGGAAATGTTTTGAAGCATTGTGATAAATATGCTTGGCCAACTGCTCACTGCTGCCTTTTTCTATACCTTCGATTTCATTGAGAATGCAGTGATCATACGTAGTAAGTAACTCTGAGAGTTTGACTTTGGTTTCTTCAAAATCAATCAAAATACCTGTTTCTGGGTTTATGGGGCCCGCAAAAACGACCTTGCCTGTATAACTGTGTCCATGCAAACGATGATTGGGATGATCTTTGCCAAAATACTCCATGTAGTGCGCAACTTCTAAATGAAAATCAATTTCCAGAGCGATACTTTCCATTTTTACACTCCTTGTTGCTCAGGATCCCAGATATACTTGTGCATTTGCAATTGCATACGATACGGTGCTTTGGAGGCCAATACCCATGTTGCTAGTTCCTGATTTGACACCTGACCAAAAGCTGGTGAGACCAAAACCGTAAACTTTTGACAGAGGTCATAACGCTGCGCAATTTCTTGGGTATAGGCAAAATCTGCAGCATCACATATCACAAACTTGATCTCATCCATACCCGGCTTCAACAAACTAAGATTACTCCATAAATTCCGATGTTCCTCTTTTGAAGCTGGTGTTTTAATATCCATAATGATCTTCACAGGTTGAGGGACTTTTTCGACCGATACAGCTCCGCTGGTTTCAATCATCACCTCAAACCCCTCATCACACAAAGTTTGCAAAAGCAAAATACAATTATTTTGTGATGATGGTTCGCCTCCGGTTACTTCAACAAGATCACAGCCAAATGATCGAACTGTTTCCAAGACTTGCGATAGCGACATCACGTTTCCACCCTGAAACGCATAACTGGTGTCACAGTACTCACAACGCAAGGGGCATCCTGTAAGCCTTATAAAAACACATGGGCGACCCGCTTGCGTAGACTCCCCTTGCAAGCTATGAAAAATTTCTGTCACAACAACCTGATGCATAAAACCATGTCTTCATGCCAGCTATAGACAGAAAAAGCAATCATTGAATATCTCTACAGAGATATCTCGACATAGATCGGCAAATGATCAGAAGCACCATTGCCTGTTCGAAATGAAAACGACAAAGGGAATCCTTCCTCTGAGAGCATCCACGGTTTTTGTATCACGGCAACTTTTGTCAGTTTGATTTTCCCAGCCAGTAAAACCATATCCAAAAAAGACCACTGTTTTTTAGGAGGATAATAGGAACTGCCTACACAAGATATACACTGTTGATGCGCGATTTGCCAAAATGGCGCAACATAGGTCTTAAGTACTTGATACCGCTGATCTTCATCCGTCGCTACATTAAAGTCCCCGGCTGCAATTTGAAGGGCCCCAGGATACCTTGCCTGCAATTTTTGCAAGAACTGAAAGCCTTGCACTCTATCCTTATACGAATGATACGGTGCAGGAAAATGATTGGCATATACAAGCAAATGTTTTTGACCAGGCAACTGAAAAGAAACTTCAAGAACCCCCCGACGGTCGAATGTCTGTTTTTCTGCTTCCGTTTGAAGCGCAATCGGATGTAAATAACTTTGTCCTAGCATTGGATATCGACTCACAACTGCAACATCAATCCCTCTTGGATCCTTGCCTTCGTGTAAAACCACACTTTGATATTTTGCTTTTGACAAATATTTTTGCACAAAATCAGATAACACTCTTTTGTTTTCAACCTCTTGCAATACCAAAATATCAGGACCATGCTGCCCCACTGACATAATCACCCGAGATAATTGTGACATTTTCTGATGCAGGGTTGCATCCGACCAATCCAAGTAAAAACAAGCATGTCGCCACTGTTTTCTTTCAATTTTTTGACATTGTTGACGATGCTGCGCTGTGTTTTTCAAGTCAAGAGGTAGATAGGTTTGATCATTTTTACCTTGTTCGTCTTTTGTATCAAAAAGGTTTTCTACGTTATAGGTCATCAGTGTTACGGTTATACCGGTGTCTAGGCTTTCTAGACTATCGTTAACACCCGTTGCAAATTCTTGCGGAACCTTTAGGTAGCCTTTGGCAAACAATGTTATAATGCCAGCCACAACCAAAGGAAAAACTATGCTTATTTTATTCTTTTTATTTGTCATTACCCTTGTTACTTTCTACACCAATATTGTCATTGGCTGGTTTACTGCTGCTACTGCGACATTGGTTCTATGGAGTTCAATCTGCATGCCAGGTTTTTGGTTTTATGGCTCGACACTTGTGGCAATCGCAATCTCTTGCCTTATTTTTGTTCCTACGCTGCGCAAGCGCATCATTACACCATCGATATTCAAGCAAATCAAAGGCATGCTACCGACCATTGGTGAGACTGAGCGCATTGCACTGGAAGCTGGTACCATTTGGTGGGATCGCGAGATCTTTAGTGGTAATCCCAACTGGAAAAAAATGTTCTCTTTTTCAGAAAAACCTTTAAGCGATGAAGAACGTGCATTTTTAGATGGGCCCGTTGAGGAGCTCTGTGACATGATCAATGACTGGGATGTAACACAACAATGGGACATGCCCAAAAAAGCGTGGGATTTTATCAAAAAAGAAAAATTTTTTGGCATGATCATTCCAAAACAATACGGAGGTCTTGGTTTTGGAGCTCGTGCACATTCAGAAGTGGTGGCCAAGCTTGCCAGTCGTTCCACAACAGCAGCTGTAACGGTTATGGTACCCAATTCCTTAGGTCCGGCTGAACTTCTCTTGCATTATGGAACTGATACGCAGAAAAATTACTACCTACCTAAACTCGCAACGGGTGAAGAGATTCCATGTTTTGGCTTGACCGAGCCAACCGCCGGAAGTGACGCTGGCGGGCTTAAAAGTACGGGAATCGTATGTAGAGAAACCATCGATGGAGAGGAAATCACTGGCATTCGATTGAACTGGGAAAAACGCTGGATTACCCTTTCCCCTATCGCCACGGTGCTAGGACTTGCTTTTATGCTGAAAGATCCAGACCACATTCTAGGTGATGAAGAAAACATTGGTATTACGTGCGCGCTTATCCCAACTGAACTTTCTGGCGTCCAGACGGGAAGACGTCATAACCCTCTGCATAGTGCTTTTCATAATGGCCCGACATGGGGTAAAGATGTGTTTATTCCATTGGACTATATCATTGGTGGTCAAAAAATGGCCGGACAAGGCTGGCGCATGTTGATGGAATCGCTCGCAGCAGGAAGATCCATCTCTTTGCCTGCGATGAGTACAGGAAACAGCAAATTGGCACTTCGAACCACGTATATGTATGCCAATATCAGGGAGCAATTTAACCTCCCGATTGTCAAATTTGAAGGCGTTGAAGAAAAATTATCTGAGATTATAGCCCATACTTACACGATCGATGCTGCGCGAACACTTACTGCCGGGGCAGTCGATGCAGGAGAACAACCTTCTGTTGTTTCTGCAATCATGAAAGCCTATACAACAGAATTGGGCCGAAAAACCATTAATCATGCCATGGATATATGTGCTGGAGCTGCCATTACGTTGGGACCCAAAAACGTTCTTGCCAATACGTACATTTCCATGCCCATCAGCATCACCGTTGAAGGAGCCAATATCCTCACTCGTACCTTGATCATATATGGACAAGGCGCTATCCGTTGTCACCCTCATATCCAAGATGAAATTGAGGCTATTGAAAAAGATGATTTAGATCAATTTGACCAAGCTTTTTTTCATCATATTGCTTTTGTCTCTAAAAACAAGGTCCGCGCTTTTCTACTGGCTTTAACCGATGGTCGACTCGCAGCCCCATATGGAGATCAACACAGCAAGCCTATTGTCAGAAAACTAAGTCGATATAGTGCAACGTTTGCTTTTTTATCCGACGTTTGTATGGGACTGCTTGGTGGGGCACTGAAACGAAAAGAGAAAATCAGTGGTCGACTTGCCGATGCTTTATCCTGGATTTATCTCACAACGGCTATTGTCAAACGATACCACGACCACAATGAAAAAGCACACGAAGTGGCTGTGATGAAATATGCATCGCAATACGGCTTATATCAAGTGCAAGAAGCCATACTTGGCGTCCTACATAACTTGCCCAATCGCTGGATTGCAAAATCGCTAAAAATACTGCTATTTCCTTGGGGAAGAACCGTAGAAAAGCCTACAGATCAACTAGGACATCAAGTTGTGCAAGACTTGATTGAAAAAGAGCACCTCAACCATTTTACTGAAAGTATCTACATCCCCAAAGATACAACAACGGGACTTGGGCTTTTAGAAAAAACCTATGACTTACTTATGGAAACCCACCACATCGATCAAAAAATCAAAAAAGCTATCAAGGATAAAGTTTTAACGCCAGGAGGTGACATACTTGCCCAAGCCGTAAAAAAAGATATCATCACCGAATCAGAGCAGGCCAAGCTAGAAGAATGCGAAGTTCTAAAACTTCAAGCGATTCAAGTAGATGACTTTGCCGACGAGACTTTTAAAAACACTACGATTACAGCCACTGCTTAATCTGATCGATCACCCACTGCGGAGCATCTACAGGCAGATCATGCCCTGCCTCAGGATGCATAAAGTACGGAAAACCAAAACTGTCTGCAATATCGACAGTGCACTGGGGGCTAACAAAGTGGTCTTTTAACGCCCCTAACAACAATATTTGCATCTGTAATTGCGGATAAAAAGCAAATTGACTGGCTGCCCACAATTGTCGAAAAAAAGTACTGCGCGAAACCGGATGTTTTTTTTGAATATCAACCCACTCATCAACAAGTGAGACATCATGATGAAGATTGGTCGTCAATTGGTAGGTTGTCTTCTCGCGTAAATAAAGGTTTTGATAAAATACAGCTGAACGTAAATGTTTGACCGCGCCAGATATATTCAATCTTTGATACCAAGGAGACACATTCGAAAAACTTGTATTCATCCAGATAATTTTTTTAAACCTGTCTGGTTGTTTATATAGCATTGCTGCACTGACCATACCTCCCATCGAATGCGCTAGAACATGGCATTTTTCAATTTTATGTTGATCAAGCTGTATCAAGACATGGTCCGCAATAGCTGCAATCGACCAAGGTGACTCTTGCTGATAAAACTCACCTACACCTGGATAATCAATACAAAACACATTTGGAGTAACCTGCTCTTTAAAAAACGGCAAAAAATTGCCCCAATGCAGTTGTTCTCGAGTTAAACCCCGCAGGAAAAGCCACGTATCACTCATCTGTTAATCCCCACAACTGTAGCGCTTGACGATATAAATCTTGCTGCTTATTCTTATCCAAATTGACCCATTTCTCATGAGAAACCACCGCACGTGTCAAAAAATCAAACAAAACCAAATGCCTTCGAAACGTTCTTTGACGTCGATGCTCTTCCATTGGGTTAAATATACCCAAAGATGAAAAAATATGCTTAGGGCTTTTTTTCAACCATGCCCATGATCCAAGCTCTAATGTCAAAGGCATAAAGAAATGTTCAGGCGCCCTTTTCTCATGTTCATAGAAAAGATAATCCCATAAATCACCGTGGGATTGATATCGAATCGATTGAGGTTCATATCTATACACATGAAAAGGATAGGCTTGATCCAATTTTTTTTTAAGCTCCAAGGCCTGCGCAATATATGGGAATGGCTTTCTGGTATGCGCATAAGGAAACCACAGTTGATCCTGTTTACCAAAACCTGAATGCAAATCAACCGCTAAACTTACTTTCGATGGAAGTAAGTATTTTTTTACTACATCACAAAGCGCCTGGGCTTCGATTTCCATGGGTTTACCAGCTTTTCCACGGTACCAAGGCAAGTATTTACTAACACGATGCCCTCCCCAAACATGATACCAACGCACAATATCAGAATCAATAGGTGCATTGCGCATCAAATCGATCCCATTGCTGTTGGAACGGGTTTGTTGATACATACCTGCAGGATTGACAATCGGCATAAATACAAACTGGATATGTTTCAAAATTGAATGCAGCATATGATCCCAAGGCATAAGCTCAATGATCGTAGAAAGGTAAGATAATAATACTTTGCTACCAATACGTTCTAGTCCATGAACACCAGAAAAATATCCAATGGTGGGGACATTTTTTGTGCTTGATCCCATCCTAATGACATAAATAGGGTAAGATTTTTCTTTACCAGGTGCATGCGCAACAACTTCAATATCAGCATAGGGCTTTAATTTCTCAATGAGAGATTCTAATTGTGCAAATTCTTCAAAGTCAATTATCTTCATTTTGTTTACTTTTCATCAAAAGCTCATGGATCACTTTATTGCGCTGGGTAACGTCAAAGTGGACAAAAGCAAATACCAAAAAAATAATATTCACAAACACAAAAATCATAAAAGTAATCAAGTGCTCGTAAGCAATGACAATCAAGCGAGGATCCCATACAAAAATCATTTTGGTTTTTGTCGTCATGATGAAATCAATATTGCCCAAAACCTTGTTATGAAAATAATGAAAATAGGTGGCAAGTTGTAATGAAACGAATAAATAAAATGATAAGGTAAAGAACTTCAGCGACCTCTTATATGACTTTTCACTAGAAATATCTTTTATGATGATATTGCGATAGTACGACATAGACAGGCTTACATTGTATCACAAAAAATCAAAAGCCTTGTTTTTTTCCTATAATATCAAAACCTTGGTAACTCACGTTACATCGCCTTTATGTTCTCAAAGACATCTATAACCGACCTTTGATATATGCTGCCACCCAAACAAGGTAATGTCAAAAATACAAATTATTCTCTATTCTTCATTTGTTTTTTAAAGATCTTTTGCTACAAAGGAGTGTTATGCTGGGCACCAAGGTCATCCAAAAAATACTGCGTATCGATCGTGTACTTAAGGACTATGACCAGATAGAAAAATCAGATGATGTACAACAGTTTATTCAAAATACACTTTCATATTACAACATCAATCTTGAATATATAGAAGAGCACCTTGAGCGTATTTCCTCTTCCGGACCTACGGTCGTTGTGGCCAATCATCCTTTTGGTGGGATGGAAGGACTTATTCTTCCTTACTTATTGCTATCGGTTCGTAAAGATGTGCGCATTCTAGCCAACCCTGTTCTAAAAGCGTTTCCTAGTCTCGACTCTTTGTTTCTTTATGTCGCCCCATACCAAACCCAAGAAGCCTACCGCAACAATATTCAAGCTACGAAAAAAGCTTTCCAATGGCTAAAAAGTGGTGGGATGCTGGTGGTGTTTCCTGCCGGAGAGGTATCACACATCACTTGGAACAACTGGACTGTTCGAGACCCTAACTGGAGCAATAGTATTGTCCGCATGGTAAGAAAAACCAATGCCAACGTCATTCCAATGTTCTTTCATAATAGAAACAGCTCCTTCTTCCAAGCTGCCGGCCTTATTCACCCCAAACTCAGAACAGCCTTATTGCCTAGTGAGCTTTTGAATAAACGTGATCAAACAATTCGTATATCCATAGGGAAAAAAATTTCTTATGCCAAAATCCCGTTCGAGCTTAATGATACAGAGATCGCATCTTACCTTCGTTTTCGAACTTACATGTTAGCACAGTCACCATCAAAAGGTGCAATTGCTACAGCTTTTCAAAAAATGATCAAGGCCAAAAAGAAAATGGAAGTCATTACAGCACATCGCGGCACAAAACTATTGATCACAGAGCTCAATGCACTTCCAAAAAACCAAAAACTAGACCAAGCTAAAGATTTCGAAGTTTACTACGCATATGCGGCGCAAATCCCTAACATCTTACATGAAATTGGAAGACTTCGAGAAAAAACATTCAGAAGAGTTGGTGAAGGGACTGGTAAAAGCATAGATCTGGATGAATTTGACCAGCATTATATCCACTTATTTGCATGGAATAGTACACGCAAAGAAATGATTGGCGCATATAGAATGGGACTGGTCGACCAAATCGTTGCAGAAAAAGGTGTAAAGGGCCTGTATACAAGACAACTTTTTACCTTTGATGAACACTTTATCCAAAAAATTATTCCAGCGATCGAGTTAGGTAGATCTTTTATACGACCTAAATACCAAAAAAACTATGCATCCTTACTTATCCTATGGAAAGGTATTTCCAAGTTTATCGTACAAAATCCACGCTATCATACACTTTTTGGTACCGTAAGTATCTCAAACGAATACTCAAACTTTTCCAAACATTTGATCATGGATTATGTCAAGCGGCATACTTATGATCAAAACCTATCCCAAGACGTAAGACCAATCACTCCCCCCAAAGGGAAAATGAAACTTAAAGAAATGGAAGAATCTCTGCTATATACTTTTATTCAAGAGATTGATGACGTAAGTGAAATGATTGCTGACTACGAAGTGGCATATCAAGGCGTACCCATATTACTCAAACACTATCTCAAACTTGGCGGAAAAATGATCGGGTTCAATGTCGATCCGGACTTTCAAAATGCTGTGGATGGTTTGATTCTTGTTGATTTACGAAAAACCCAGGAAAAAACCCTTAAGTTTTACATGGGCAAAGAAGGCTTTGATCAATTTAGTCAACACCACCCATCTTCACAAGACAAAGCCTCATAAAACAAAAGTTCGGTCAATGCACAAAGACTGTTAAAATAAAAACCCAAACGACGTGTCATTCTATTTTTTCTCGACTTACTTCGATGCCTTTTTTCTAAAATATATATGCGAAAATATTAAAATGACGAATGTTGTTCAAAATTCGTCATTTTAATATTAGATTGTTATAATGACTCTGTATGAGTCAACAGCCTATTCGTTCATTTAACCACTATGAGCCCACACGCTCAGGTATTTGGCGTAGATCCCTTGCCTATCACATTGATACATCTATGCTATCAGTCTTCTTGATGATTTTGGCACTCATATTTATTACGCGTGGAAGCGTTGATTTTATCAAAATCAGTATCACACTCACAGTCTTTCTTTTTTTGTATGATTGGCTTACGCATGCTTACTGGCATGCAAGCTTGGGTAAAATGATCACAGGCATCGTGGTTAAAAACAAAGACCATACAGAGCCTGGTGGAGCAACCTATTTTTTGCGTACCTTTGTAAAACTAGGCTTTTGTCTTGTGGCGATTCCGTTTCTCAATGCGATCCCTGCCCTTTTGACTCTGATTTCAGCGTTTTTACTTATTTTTTCACCTACTAAGCAAACGATCCATGACAAGATTGCACAAACTCAGGCCTTCAATGTCAGACCCATGCGTTTGATTGAAGGACTTGCCATTTATTTCACAACACTACTGGTCTGGTTAATTCTTATCGTCGCGATACTCGGTATGTTTGGTAAATCACTGCAAACTTCTTTTTATGACTTGATGTCACAACAAGACACTTTATATAAAAAAATGATGAAAAAACCGATTGCAAATGAAGATGTTAAAAAAAAGGACGATAAACCACTTCATTTTAAATACAATAATCTTACAGCCATGCAATACATTGATGAGGGCATGTACATGGATGCTCTACAAAATATTCAAATCAAAGATTTGGATATCGACCAAGATCTAGCCCAGTATTTTGAAAAGCTTATTGTCATGCCTGAAAGAGTGGGAATGAATAAAATCAAATTGCATTTTTATCTTCCACTGATACCAAATTTACAACAATATCTGGGATCCACGCATTTACATATCGATCCAATTTTAGCATCAGAAAATAAACAGATCAAACACTCCCATACTCAGCCTAAATTTGAAGTACTCAAGCAGAAAGACAAAGAATTTTTTTATGGGACAAGTATTCTAACCTATAGCGGAAAACCCTTTCATGAAGTTAGAGTCAATATATCGTTAAAATTACCTGTAAGTGTAAGAAAAATAGAAGTTCTTGCTGAACAAGTAAAATCCAAGTACCAACAGTACGATGTAAGAGTCACAGATGTGTCTTTTTTGGATCAAACCATGCAGTTCAAGATCCAAGCAGACAAAGAAAATTACCTGGGCCTGCTCGCATATGACACAAACAGTGAACTCATCGAAGTACTCGATGAATACATCGACCAAAAATCTTCTGGACTAAAAATCTATGACTATAATTTTTCTTTAGCTCCTTATCGAACGGAACTTTTTATTGCAGAAAAGTTCTTTACCATGGATGTGCCTGCTTTGATCAAGACAGATAAGACATATATCAGAACGCACGATCACTATATTTCGTTTTATCCTCAGCCCAAGACATATCTCAAAAAATCTATTTCCCATGTACATGAAATTAAAACACAAAAGTATGATGTTTCTATCAAAGACTCGCATCTAACAATTAACTCACTTGATTTTGGTAAAATCCAAAAAAACGATTGGATTCATATAGAAGGCAAAAAAATATTTTTGAATGGTAGCCCTCTAAATTAAATTTAAATAAAAACTATAATTTCTATCTAACATGAATGAAAAACATAATATGTTTATATGGTTTTATTGCTATACTATT
>JAGRMV010000289.1 GCA_020441045.1 Deltaproteobacteria bacterium
TTTTTTGTAGTTAAAGAAATATTCATTTTAATAATGCCATGATTTCAAAAGGAATGGAGTGCTGAGAAATAATTATTTTATTATCGAAGTAATTCATATAAGAGTTTCAATACAAGGGCAAGAGTTTATAAGTATTTCACGCTTGCAGTTACATTCTATAGATATTAGGGGGCAGCTTTAAACTGGAATTATTTGAAAAAATAATGAATTTAATTGAAAAACATAGAATATTTTTGCCCTTATTATTAATGGCCTGACTTCCGCACATACCCAAACTTGTCATGTAACTCCATGAAAAATAAAGAGGCGATTGAGAAAAAGGGTGTCCCAGGCTAAAAAAGGGGTATGTTTGTTAGGAAGAAACGGAATAGGAGTGGACAAGTCAGTGTTCAGGTAATCGATAAATCGAATGGTTATAAAGTAGTTCGGACCGTCGGTTGTTCCCAAGACCCCGAAGAAATCGAGCGTTATATCCATCAAGGTAAAGCCTGGATAACCAAGCAGTCAAACCAGTATTCACTTTTTCCTGATGACCAATCACAAAATGCTACCATCAACGATTTTGTTTCTAACTTAAGCAATTCCCAAATCATCACCATAGGCCCCGAGCTTATCTTTGGATACTTGTTTGATAAGCTAGGATTCAATGCCATTGACGATCAATTGTTTCGAGACCTTGTTATCGCAAGGCTTACCTATCCTACCAGTAAACTCAAAACAGTGGATTATCTATATCGATACCGTGGTGTTCCTACAAATGTGGATAGTATTTACCGTTTTTTAGATAAGCTGCATTCCACCCACAAAGCTGAAGTTGAGAAGATCGCCTATGAATACACGAAGAAGCTACTAGGAGCAGTGTCGATTGTTTTCTATGACGTGACAACGCTGTATTTTGAGTCAGAGGACGAAGATGACTTACGCAAGATAGGATTTTCCAAGGATGGCAAGTTTACTCATCCCCAGATCATGCTGGGATTATTAGTGGGCAAAGGAGGATATCCCATTGGCTATAACCTATTTGAGGGTAATACCTTTGAAGGCCACACTTTGTTGCCAACGCTAAAAAGTATCAAAAAGAAGTATGGATTTAAGAATCCAACCGTCATTGCGGATGCTGCTATGCTGTCTAAGAAAAATCTAAATAACCTTGGTAAAGCTCAATATAGATTTATTGTCGGGGCACGCATTAAGAACGAATCGGAAGATATCCAGAAGAAAATATTAAAATGGGCTTTCAAGCTTAAGGATGGAAATCATACCATTTTAAAAAAAGATGACGGTACCCGGCTCATTGTCACTTACTCCACAAAGCGGGCAAAAAAAGACGCCCACAATCGAGAACGTGGGCTTAAGAAATTAAAAAAGCGAGTTAAAACAGGAAAACTCACTAAAAACCATATCAATAATCGCGGCTACAACAAGTTCTTAAAACTCAGTGGCGAAGTTAATATTACTATCGATGAAAAAAAGATAAAAGCTGACGCCAAGTGGGATGGTTTAAAGGGTTATATCACTAACACGAAATTCTCTGCGAAAACTATCGTAGAAAACTACCGAGAGCTTTGGCAGATTGAAAAGGCATTTAGGATCTCAAAGACTGACCTTAGAGTCCGGCCCATTTATCATTATCGTAAAAAACGGATTGAGGCTCATCTTTGTATCGCATTCGTAGCTTATACGATATACAAGGAGCTGGAAAGGCG
>JAGRMV010000290.1 GCA_020441045.1 Deltaproteobacteria bacterium
CCAATGGTTGTCCGATTGAGACATTCAAAGATGGAGATGGTGATGGTATTACCGATGAAGATGATCAATGCCTATCTACACCACAAGATGCACCTGTAGACGAAAATGGATGTGCACTGGATACCGATGGTGACGGCGTAAAAGACTATGCGGATCGTTGTCCAAATACAGAAGAGGGTGTTGAGGTTGACGCCAATGGATGTCCTGTCGAAAGCGTTGCACGTGGCGTTCTAAAGGGTGTGGTGTTTAAATCCAATAGTCCAGAGTTGACACTGAATTCGAAATCCATTCTTGAGGGTGTTGCAACTGAATTGAGCAAATTTCCTGATGTAAAAGTAGAAATTCAAGGACACTCTGACAGTGCGGGTGATGAGAACTATAACTTACAGCTTAGTCAGAAGCGTGCTGAGTCTGTACTTGAGTTCCTGGTCGGAAAAGGTGTCAATAGAGCACAGCTATCGGCAGTTGGATACGGTGAAACCCAACCGATTGCGGATAACAAAACCAATGAAGGTCGCGCGCAAAACCGTCGTGTCGAACTCAATTGGTTGGATTAAGGACGAATAAAAAGTCTCTTGCTTATTTGAAAGGCGAACTCGTAAGAGTTCGCCTTTTTTTGATGGTAAAGCGATGATGTGTTTGGGTACTCGATTACCTACGTGGTCTTGAGTTATCCAGAAAGAGAAGGTAAAAAGTCATTATGTTTGAAGCCGATATCAAGGTGTTTCTATGGATTTTGACAAGTGGCTTAGCTATGAGTGCCATTGCATTGATTGGCAGTATTACCTTGTTAATTCCAAGAGAAACGTTGGATCGAATCATTTTACCATTGGTTTCTTTTGCAGCAGGATCTTTGCTGGCGTCTTCTATTTTTGTTTTTTTACCTGAATCGATAGAACATATGGGCAATATTATGCCTGTATATATCGCATTTGTTCTCGGTTTTCTCACGTTCTTTGTGCTTGAAGAATTCCTCCATTGGCATCACTGTCATCATTCATCGGGGCATCATAAGCCGCTAACCTATCTTGTTTTGGTTTCTGATGGCGTGCATAACTTTATCGGTGGTTTGGCTGTGTCTAGTGCTTTTATGATTGATATTAAGGTAGGCATGACAGCATGGATTGCAGCTGCACTGCATGAGATCCCGCAGGAACTTGGTGATTTCGGCATTTTGCTGCATGGAGGGTGGGAACGAAAAAAGGCTTTGCTATATAACTTTTTGTCAGCTCTTACCTTTCCATTGGCAGGGTGTGTGGTTTTCTTTATGGCACGAAGTTTTGAAGTTTCTTATTTGTTGCCGTTTGCGGCAGGCAATTTTCTTTATATTGCTGCGGTTGATCTTGTTCCTGAAATTAAAAATCATGACAAAATGAAAAGCAAAACATTACATTTTAGTTTCTTTGTCTTGGGCATGGGGCTTTTATTGACATTTAAACTCATTATGGGACACGCACACTAATGACCAAATGGTATGTTGTGATCGGGAGTTTCTTGCTGTTTTTGGCTGTTGCGATGGGCGCAATGGGCGCGCATATCGTAAAGCACCACTTTCCAGATCGATATACTGTCTATGAAACGGCTGTTTTCTATCATACTGTGCATGGCATGGGACTCGTTCTGATTGGCTTGTTGTGTCAGCAAGGTTGGGTGCAGTGGCAACGCTTTTTTCTTGGCGGTTTTTTTCTTGGCGTTGTT
>JAGRMV010000291.1 GCA_020441045.1 Deltaproteobacteria bacterium
GTGGTCGCCATTTTAGACTTTTTGAATGTAGAACTATATCAAAGCAGAACTCCATAGAATGGCTCGTTTTATCTGCAATGCATCCAAGGAGAGTAACTTGCTTTACCTGGTTGTAATGGATTGCAATTTCTTCTTCTAGCTCTTCTAGGATTTTTTGGGTGAGATTAGCACGACGCTGATCAGCGCATGAAGGGTCAACCGTACCTGATGGAACAAGCTCATAGTGCTGTTGGTGGTTAAGAACATGTGAGGAGCGTTTCCCGATTAGAATCATATCATTTTCCGCATCATAAAAATGGGTTAATGCGCTGACAGCCAGGGGACATATACCTAGATCAATTGATTGGGTCTGCTGTGCATAATACGCTTTAAATGGAACCCAGCAGCTACTGGCAGTCAATGTTCGATGCTGCATTTGATGTGAAATGTAGTGTAAGATGGGTGCATCATACATCATGGGGTTGGCACGATCCTGCCATACATTTTCAATGACAATATCAAAAGCCGCCAAGGCATGGATCAATTTACTAGGTTGGCCAGTGATATCAACGTATTGATCCTCAATCATATATTTTATTGTGACATAGATTGTTAAGTGGGGACATTATTTTTTAAACACCGCGCTATAGGTAAACGGGTTTTTATAAACCTGCAGAGCAATATCAGGTGAGATTTGCGAAATGGGAACTTTATCGTAGTTTTGTCCAAACATGGAGTTAGCAAATTCAATTTGAAAAATAAGTCTATGTCCTGTGGAAAGTGGCATGCCTTTGTGGAGCCCACGTGTATCTATTGCCATCATCGTGCCCTTGGGCTTACATAGAGTGATGATGTTATCATCGCCGTAGGTGCGCTTGACGTTTTGGTCATCAAATCGTTGATCTTTCCGAAAGTTGGGTGCAAGATTACGATGCGATCCTCTGACATAACAATGAGGACCGGTTTCAGGAGTGACATCGGTTAAGTAGAAAAAGAATTTCAAAAATTTTATGCGATCCATATCGAAGTGGTATTGCTGGGCAGCAAAATTTTGCAGTCTTTGCTGTTTTTCAGGTTTTGACCACCAAAGAGATATTAAATCTAAAATGGGGCGCGAGCCGAGATATTCTTGTGCAATATGCAGTAAAAATGGGTCAAAAATAAGTGTCACCAATTCTGGGCAAGCAAAAATATCATTGGTATCCATTTGAAAGCGAGGCGAGTCAATATCTTCTGCTTTGGCAAATGCAATTTTGTGGTCTGAGAGCTGAGCTCCTTCTTTCGTTTGTATTGCGTAGCGTACAGGTGTAGACAAGGTGTATGTTGTGATCGTCTCAATCACTTGATCTGGCAGCGTTTGGGAAAAAACGTAATACCCATCTTGATGGATACGATGGATAATATCCTCAACATTATTTAAAGGGTTTTGACATAGCACGCTATTGATTGGATCGATGGGAACCTTAGGTCGTTTTTTTTGGATGATTTTAGTGAGAGTGTCATTCCATAAACCGTTGGTCCAACAAAAAAGCTTTCGATGCAGCCAGTAAAGCCAAGTTGGCGTTGGCTTTTGATGATGTAGTGATGCTGTTTTAGGCATGAGACTTTTTTTCCAATAAAAACCAAGTCATGTTGCCGAGTCCTGTTGC
>JAGRMV010000292.1 GCA_020441045.1 Deltaproteobacteria bacterium
GATGATTTCTGGCTGATGGGGATTTTTAAATAGGCTATGCCTTGTGCATTTTTTTTTTTTTTTTAACCGCCATTAACATTGATTTGAATACTTGGCAGCAATAGCCGAGGCGCATTGAGGGTTTTGTCGCGTTCTTGGCGGAAAGAAACAAACTCGGCCTCAGTTGTATCTGCCTTGAGATGAATGTTATGGTTTTTAGAATCTGCAATGGTGGTTTCCCAAGCCAATGCTCTGCCGTTGGGCTGATAGTCATGTCCGACAAAGACTCTTGTTTGATCGGGTAGCGTATAAAGTTTCTCATGTACAGAGTGGTAT
Organism: Deltaproteobacteria bacterium; assembly: GCA_020441045.1. Taxonomy (GTDB): domain Bacteria; phylum Bdellovibrionota_G; class JALEGL01; order JALEGL01; family JAGRMV01; genus JAGRMV01. Next base: position 316 of record JAGRMV010000292.1, read on the forward strand.
AAATCTTTGGCGCTGCCTTTAGGAAAGTCACATCGACCCGTACCAAAATCTGGCATAAATAAGGTGTCACCGGTAAACAGCATGTCGTCAATGTGGTAGCTTGTACATGTTGGTGTGTGTCCGGGGGTATGGATGGCCTGAATATGTATACTTCCAGCCTGCAGCGTCTGGCCATCTTCGATAAGTAGGTCAAATTGGCTGCCGTCCGTTTTGAGTGTTGACAGCGAAAGGATAGATGCAAAAATATCTTGTACTTCGGTTACGGGCTTGCCAATGACCGATTGCATTTGTGGAAAATATTTTTTGAGCTCCGCGGTGGCACTGATATGGTCTGCATGCGCGTGCGTATCGATACAGTAGTGTACATGGAGTTCTTGGGAATGGACGAAGTCTTTGATTTGTTCGATCTGTTCAAACCAATAGGTAGATCCATTGGGTTCGTAGTTCAGCACTGGATCAATAATAATGGCATCCTTGGTCTCTGGATCAAAGACGACATAGGTGAGTGTGCTTGAATCTTTTTCAAAGAAGGCCTGTACTGTTTTCATATTTTTATCCTTGCATCTGAAATACTCTGCGCAAAATGGTCATCATCGGACACCACTTGGTAAAAGCAGATTGTAATAGATTCAATCCGATAAATAGCAAAAAGTAAACCCAATTTTGTGAATGGAAATAGGTCAATAGGGATGCCAGTATCACCATCGTACCTGCAATGCCTCTTAACCATATATCGACTTGGGTTGATTTACATGTGTTCATTTGATGCTCTCCTTTTTCATTTTGTTATGGGTTCGTGGTTTTAAGTTCTCGTTCACGTGTTTTTCCGACCGTTAAAAAATATAAAAGCGGTACCGCAAAACGAGACAGCAGGGTGGCGGCGACCTCGCCAAAAATCAAGCTGATGGCGAGGCCTTGAAAAATTGGATCAAACAAAATCACGCCGGCGCCAACAACAACTGCAGCAGCGGTTAGCAGCATCGGACGAAAGCGGACTTGACCGGCATGAACAACGGCATCGTGCAAATTTTCTCCTTCACGTAGACGTTGCTCGATAAAATCGACCAGAATAATCGAGTTCCTGACGATAATACCAGCGCCGGCAATAAATCCAATCATGGATGTGGCGGTAAAAAATGCGCCAAACATCCAATGGCCAGGGATGATCCCAATCAGTGAAAGTGGGATAGGGATCATGATGGTTAGGGGCACTAAAAAGGATTGAAACCAGCCAACGACCAAGAAGTAAATCAAAATCAGAACGACGCCAAAGGCAATACCTAAATCACGAAATACTTCA
>JAGRMV010000293.1 GCA_020441045.1 Deltaproteobacteria bacterium
CCGCTCTTTTCCATTTAAAATTGATACCCCTGGCAAAATTCTTTCCCAAAAAATTCATCATGCTTTACTGGATTTACCTGAAACCTATATTGAAGAATACAGAAAGAATATCACTGCCGTTTCTGCAGAAAACATTGCGCAAAGAATTGAAGATCACTTTTCTAAAGATGACCTGGTCATTTCAGTACTTGGTTCGAAAGAGTCTACACTACAACAAATCCAGCAGCAGATACAACCCGACCAAACGATTGTCGTTGACTATCAATCACTCATTACTTCTTAAGCTGTATCAAACTTAAAGATATCAGTAGTCTGGTGTTAAATAAGTATAATCATCAAAAGAGTCATTATACAAATCCATCATATCCAAAGCATTTTGCATATCAGATTTTTCTAGCATATTTTTTACATGTACTTGCATGGCCTCTACATCATAGCCAAACATCGAAATCGTATCACGGCAAGTCTCACCTTTTTGGATAGAAGCAATCTTTGTCTTGTCTTGCTCCAGCATGACTTGAATTTGATTGACCGTACCAAAAAGGTTATGCACATCTCCCATGGTATCTTGATAAGATCCTATCATTAAAATCCCGATATAATACGGTTGGTCTGGCTTTAGTGCATGAATTTCAAGTGCTTCTTTGATATCTTTCAAATCAACAAATTTTTCAATTTCACCATCACTATCACAGGTAATATCAACAATGGTCGCTTTATGCTCTGGCCTTTCATTCAACCGATGAATCGGGATCACGGGAAAAAGTTGATCCAATGCCCAATGATCTGGAATGGATTGAAAAACACTAAAATTACAGACGATTTTATTAAATAACTTTTCTTCAAGCTCAACAAACTCATCTGTGACAAATTTTGCCGTCTTTGAATACTTGACTGCCTTTTGTGACACTTGCTGATAAAGCCACTCGCCATATGCACGACAATCGATAGGGAGCATTCCCAGATTAAACAAAGATTGCATCTCATCCCTTTTTTCAACAGCGTCATGGTAATACTCTCTGAAATTTTTTACTGAAATATTTTCATGAATATATTTGAGCTCTGCAATGACTTTTTGATCATCAATGTCGATCTTTTGTTCATCCAATTCGGTTCTATCTTCACTGATAAGATCGCGCACATCCATTACTAACATGGAGTGATGCGTTGTTAACGCGCGTCCACTTTCGGTAATGATACAAGGATGGGCAACGTTTTCTTCATCACAGACTTCTTTGATCGTATAGACCACATCATTTGCGTATTCACTGATGGTGTAATTCACTGATGCATCTGAAGATGTTTTACTTCCATCATAATCGACCCCCAGGCCTCCACCAACATCAAGATAGGTGATAGGGATGCCCATTTTTACAACTTTCCCATAAACCCGCGCCGTTTCTCTAATCGCAGCTTTGATCTTACGGATTTCAGTAATTTGAGAACCAATATGAAAATGGAGGAGCGTTAATTTTGATAAAAGATTGTGCTCTTTGAGCCATTCAATGGATTGTAAAAGTTGCATGGTCGTTAAACCGAATTTGGAAGAATGCCCGCCTGACTTTTCCCAAAGACCCGAGCCCTT
>JAGRMV010000294.1 GCA_020441045.1 Deltaproteobacteria bacterium
TAAAATAGTAGAAATTGTTTCATTATACCCTTATCAAAGACACGCAAAAAAAATCTCTTGGAATGTTTCAACGGGGTATCAAACACAACCTGTTGCTTCCTGTGATTTTTGTGGAAGATTTTATGTACATGCTGGTCCAGGTTTAACGTTTGCACATATTGGAAACAAGCGCTTTTTTTTAAGTCAGCTTGCCAACATTCATGCTTCATTTTCAACGCATCAAGAGCTTGGATGGGATCTAGCTCCACAGCTGGTTTCATTATTGCAATATGATCTTACACATAGCGTTCGTTTCCAGACAAAGTTTCAGTATGAATATGCAATATGGGGTGAATTCAAGCATCGAATCAATGTGCCTGTAAAGTTGGCAGTAGATCTTGGTAAAAATATACAACTGAGAGGAGGGTACCAATGGAATCGACTGTATCATCTTTGGGATCTAAGTCTGTTTTACTATTTCTAGTTTTATCTTATTTGCATGGGTGTAGTTTTATTGTGACACAACCATCTAGCCAAGTTTATTCGGATCCAAAGACTATCATTCATCAGGACCCGACAAATATATACATCGATATAAATGATCATATACAGCTACACGGGTGGTCTTTTCAAAGTAAAGACCCTATTGCAACCGTGATTCAGTTCCATGGCAATGCCGAAAATATTTCAAGTCATTATCTTTCATTGGCCTGGCTACTCCACCATCATTATAATCTTATTATTTTTGACTATCCCGGCTATGGCCAGTCTACAGGTCCTGACAAACTATCTGTTGTGATGAAAACTGCTCCAGAGGCTTTGAAAAAAATCATTGAGCTCATTCCAGGGCAGCAGCCCATTTTTGTTTATGGCCAAAGCTTAGGTACATTGGTTTCTGTGCAGGCATTGAAAGACTATAGTGGTCGAAAAATGAATGGTTTTATTTTAGAAGGAGCAATCTATTCACTCAATCAAACCGCGGCATATGTAATGCGCCAACATTGGTTGACATGGATGCTGCAACCATTTGCAATGATGAGCCTGCCTAGAAGATATAATATGAAAAAAAACTTTAAAGATGTGTCTGATAGTATTCCTATATTATTGCTTCATAGCAAAAAAGACCCCATTGTTTCATACAAACAATCTGAAAAAATATATAAAAAAAATCGGACTAACAAACAGATGGAGTTTATACGCATTGATGAAAAAACACATATTAACATAGGCAATATACAAAATGGAAAGTACCGCAATGATATTTTGTCATTTCTATCTCAGCAGACAAGATAAAGTAACATATCTTCATTAATAAATAGAAAAATAGACAAACAAAACTAAAAATGAATTAATATTTTTGTAAATGTACTCATTTTAAAGGTAAGTAGTTATTTTCTTCCTTCTCAATTTATATATTTGAAATGCTCGTGGTTATAAGATCTATACGTTGGTTCTATATGTCGCACTTTGCTAATATTTTGAACTGATTTTAGAAGTAGAGAAAATAAACTTTTAATAAAATATTGTTATTATTGTGTTTTTTTATATAGCGTTTGGTATAATAATTGCTTTATCAAAAACATAATTGCGTCTGTTTAAAAAATAG
>JAGRMV010000295.1 GCA_020441045.1 Deltaproteobacteria bacterium
GCCGATCAACCAAAAAACCAAAGAACAGTTGGAGCAAGAGCAGCGGGAAAAAGAACAAAAAGAAGAACAGGTAAGTACACCTAAAACCTTTGTCGCCAAAGCGCCACCTTCGGTCAATGAATTCTGTAATGCCATTCAGCAAGAAGTGGGTAGCAAAGACGTCAAAACCTTGATTTGGGGCATAACAATGAATCAAGATAAAGATGGTTTAAAAGACGACTGTGAAGCCATTCTTATGGCTGCGCGTTATACAGGTGATTTGGTTAACGATACTGAAATCTATGACAAGATTCTTGACTACTATGCCGTGCACCCCAAACGAACCAACGGATTTTTGGTCGGCGCCGTGTATTTTCCCGACAAACATTTTGAGCAAAAAGCCAAAGCGCACAAAGCCGAAGACAAAGACTTCAAAGATGTTCTCAAAGCCAACCGGCGTCGCAATTCAGAGCTTGGTGAAAACGAAAAAATCACCAAGTATAAAGGTGTATCGATTCCAAATTATTCCTACCATGTTTGGAATGAGTTCTTCAGTTTAAAGAACGAAGGTGAAGGTGATTTGCCATCCTGGAGAAGACTATTCAACGGGATGTCTACCGATGGTAGCAATGACATAGATATCAAAGCTGATATAGGTGACCGTAAAAAACCTACATTGGTCAAAGGCATCAGAAAAAGAAAAGTCGAACGTTTTGACGAAAAATACGACGTTGAAAGAAGTAAAGTCATCGAGTCAAAACAAATCAGCAGTTTGCTTAAAGTCGATGCTACTCCTGTAACTGAGCATCTTGCCCATGTCCGTGGTGGCAATGCGGAAGGAATTCCATTTCCAATGGGAACAGCTGGTATTTCATTGGGTAAGTTGTCTGGGATTTTTCAGGACAGTGAAACGCTTCGTCAAAATGGTCAGTTTATGTATGTAGCTGAAACCTATTTGGTGGTTGATGAAGAAATTGATCTTGCCATTGGCCATCTTGAACGTAAACAAGGTGACAAATATGTCTATGGTGGAAGCTCTGGTACGATTATTGCGCTTGTTGATGGCGAAACCAAATTGATTGCCACCAACACTGTGAACAACTCAAAAGACAGTTTGACCAACGAGTTAAAAGTTAGCATTTCATCCAAATCAGGAGAAGATTGTCGATCGACCCATCTTGTCTTGATCTTCTTGCCAGAATCAGAAAAATTTGGCGATACGTTCAAAGATGCAATTTTGGGGGAAAGTGTGTTTTACCGCAAAAGTGCAAAAACCGGCGATGCACCTTGGTATCCTTTGCATGAGGGAATTACGAGCATTTCTCCAGTAAGCATTGATAACGCAGGTGCCTCATGCGCCATGGCTGAAAATAAGAAGTTTTTCAATGACCTTACACCAGCATCACCAGAAAGCTTTTATGAAAAAGAATACAAAGGCGATAGCTATGTCTATATCGCTGACCCGAAAATCGAAGATAATGCGGTTACCTTTTATGTCGAGATCTATGGCAAAAAATACTCAGACTTGGCCCCCAAAGACTTTTCCTTTGTCATGGAAATTTCTGGTGCAACCAGCAACCCGACTCCGACGGTATCATTTCCT
>JAGRMV010000296.1 GCA_020441045.1 Deltaproteobacteria bacterium
AACTGCAATCTCAATAATGTCGAAGTTTGATCTTCGGGCTCAGGAATAAATGGGTCCACAACGGTATTGATATAATCATCTAATTGTTCAAACGAGCTACAAAGATCAGCCAAATTGTGGATAATATTGGGGTTAAACATGGTTTGTAGCTTTGGAAGGATATTGTGTCGAACCGCATTACGGCGGTACGACGTATCAAAATTAGATTTGTCGATACGGTATGATAAATTACGGTGCTGGGCTTCCTGTTCAATTTCTTGTTTTTGTATTTGTAAAAAAGGCCGAAACCAGCGTTCATTCCTAAGCATTTTCATACCAGCCAAACCTTGTACTCCAGCTCCTCGAAAGAGCCTGAGCAAAAAAGTTTCTGCCTGGTCTTGCATATGCTGAGCAAGTAAAATCAGATCAGCTCCTTCTTGTAATGCGACCTCTTCTAAAACTTGCATTCGTGCCTGACGAAGTGCTTCTTCACTTTTTTGTTCTCCCATTGCCAAGTATTTCACAATAAAAGGTACTGCGTGTTTTTGTGCTTGATTTTGTGCTTCAAGAAAATCCAAATCGGCATCTTCACCACGTATTCCATGATGCACGTGCACAGCAACCAAGCATGGGCCACCTTCTCGAGCAACAAAACAAGCCAGTTCATGTAACAAAACCGATGAATCAATACCACCAGACACTCCCACCAAAACTTTTTTTGCTTGCATAAAACGGGAAGTGCGAAATAAGACAGAACGTACTTTTTTGTAAAACCGAAAATGCATCGGATCTTCTTGATTTTTCAAGATTTCTTTCGCAAAAGGCATTTTTTGATTACAATAGGGGGGGTCCACTCTTTCCATAATAGGGTGGTATGTAACACAAGAATCCCTTTTTTTTGAAGGATTCGTGATAACCAAGGGTAAATACGAGGCTGATAACTATGAAAAAAACCAATGTTCTTCTGTTTTTGATGGTCTTTTCGATCTATGCTGGTGGGCTATGCCCTCAAATGGCTGTCGCCGAGGAGTCAACACAAGAAAACGTAGCTGTTAAAAAAGATAAAAAGCAGAAAAAAAAGAAAACTGTCACCGCGGCATCTATTCAAGAAGATCAGGACATTGGAAACTTGCGTATCTCCGGAATTGATGTTGTGCAAAATAGAGTTTTTGCTAAAAAAGGTCGTCATGAGTTTACCTTTGGCATGGGGGCCATTTTAGACAATCCATTTCTACGCTATGAACTGGCCCAATTTCGCTACAACTATCACTTCCGTGAAACCTTTGCCATCGAACTTTCCTATCAGTATGCATTTAACCAACAGAAATCGTTGATCGGGCAACTCGAAGGGATCCAGTGCGCACCAGGAGAATTCTTTGATGAAGATGGAAACGATTTATCCAATGTTCCCGGGGCATGTGGCGTTAGTTTTTCCTCTCCGCCAGATCCGTTTGTGCACACCTACATCGCTAACCTAGTCTGGTCCCCTATTTACGGAAAATTCAGCATCTTTTCCCGAAAAATCTATCACTTTGATCTGTTTTTTACCGCAGGTGCAGGCTATTACGACACCGAGCGCAGTGGATATATCGGATTTAATG
>JAGRMV010000297.1 GCA_020441045.1 Deltaproteobacteria bacterium
GTTTTTGCTACTTAAGCGGTGTATAACAAAAATATTTAACGGGACATTTCGACGGCAACCAAGTTTTATCCTTAGCATCAACTCATCACCCATAGGTATTGCATGACAACATTTAATGATTTCCATCTATCTCCACTTCTGCTCGAAGCTTTAAAGACCATGGAATACACAACGCCAACACCCATCCAACAGGAATCTATACCGCTCATTTTAAGCAAAAAAGATATCCTTGCATCCGCTCAAACTGGGACAGGAAAAACTGGCGCATTTTGTATTCCTATCATTGAACACCTTGGCAATAACCTCGATGACAATGCATTGATTCTTACCCCAACCCGAGAACTTGCCGCACAAATATTTGATGTCAGCAAACAACTCACCCAAACCAACAAAAAAATCCGCACAGGTCTGTTTATAGGTGGTGTGCCCATTACCAAACAGATGTCACATTTAAAATCCAATCCACGTCTTTTAATTGCTACACCTGGACGAGTCATGGACTTATACCAACGAGGTGTGCTTAATCTAAAAGCTATCACACACTTGGTTCTTGATGAGACCGATCGTATGCTTGATATGGGCTTTGGTGAGCAAATCGCAGATATTGTTCGCAACATACCTAAAGATCGTCAAACACTATTGTTCTCAGCGACCATTCCCCGTCAGATTGAAAACCTATCACGTAAATATTTGCGAGAACCCGTTCGGATCAGCATGGAAGTCGCGAGTAAACCAGCCGATAACCTGATTCAAGATGTGATGATGGTACGTGAAGTATTGAAATACGAAAGTCTGATCGAGCAAGTCAACACCCGTAAAGGCAGTATGATTGTCTTTACCAAAACCAAACGAGGTGCAGATAAAGTTGCTCGAAAAATGTATGAAGAGGGTTTCAATGCCAGAGCCATCCATGGTGACCTCAAACAAAATACCCGGCAAAGAATTCTGCAGCTGTTTCGTGACCAGAAATGTCGCATTTTGGTTGCCACCGATGTTGCCGCCCGAGGGATTGATGTTTCTCACGTTGAACACGTGATCAACTATGATTTACCCCAAAGTCCTCAAGATTATATCCATCGCATTGGCCGAACGGCACGCGCCGGTGCCAAAGGGCACGCTTTAAGTCTGGTTTCGCCAAGAGATGAACATCTATGGAAAGCCATTGAACGCTTTCTTGCCTCAGATGGTACAGAAGATCAAATGCAGGCTCCTTCGTCTAGACGTCGCAGCCGTGGCAGAAGACCGAGAGGAAAATCTCAAACAGGTCCAAAGAAAAAACATCAACATCAGTTTCGCGTAAGCAAAAATACTGAGGATCGATCCAACAAACGTCATCAGAAAAAAACGTCATCGAAAAAACCTGAAAAACCAGCCCGTGAGCCACACAAGGCACCAGCCAAAGGTGCCAAAAAAAGCGCAACAAAACATAGAAAAACAGACTCATCCCGCCCAAAAAAATCTCCACCAACGCCATGGGGAAAACCAACCGAAGCCAGTCGTAAAAAAGGGCCGAAAAGAAAAGGCCCAGCAAAGAACAAGCGCCGCTAATATATTCTCAAAGGTGTTGATCGAACACTAAT
>JAGRMV010000298.1 GCA_020441045.1 Deltaproteobacteria bacterium
TAATAAATTTCATAGACTCCCTCCCATAAATGTATTTTCGTTATTATAGGTATTTGTTTGTAATTTTAAAAACTTAAATTTTATAAATCATGATAAACTGGGATCTCTATCAGAAAAGTTGATAATTGAATGACCTTCCCGCTTAGGTAATAATTAAAGTATTCAACATTTTAATTATTTAAGCCAAGGAAGGTCAGTCATGAGTTTACGTCGTTTTTATAAAAAAATCACCCCCGGATTTGAAGTTGTTGATACAAAAGAGTGGCTAAAAAAGAAAATTATTGAAATTTATCTTAAGCCTTCCCCTGAAACCCCTAAAATATGCTCGAAATGCGGTCACAGACTAGAACCGGCCAAAGTTGGTGAACATTTTATGAAAGTCAGAACCATGGATATTCATGGTTTTAAAACTTATTTTTGCTTTAAAAGACCTAAGCACAATTGCTCAAGCTGCAAAAAAACTCGCACAATTAAAATTGATTGGATTTCAGAGGAAACTCCTCACGTCACCGAAGAATATGCTTGGTGGTTAGGGCGTCTTTGTGAAATCTCTCCAATAACGAGTGCAGCAGAGTTTACAGGCAACGATCCAAATTCGCTTTGGAGGTTTGATTTAAAGCGAATGCAAAGGATGTTTCAGCATTACAAAATACCCAAGGTTAAAAGGATCACGGTTGATGAAGTTTATGCCAGAAAGAAAAAGCACTACGCTAAAGAATCGAGAGATAATCGTTTTTTTACGATTGTTTGTGACCTAGATACCAGACGAGTTGTTTGGGTCTCAGAGTCACGCTCAAAAGAGGCATTAGACGAATTTTTTCATGCGATAGGAGAAGAGAGATGTAAAGAGATTGAAGTAGTAGCAGCTGATCAATTTGACGGTTACAAATCAAGCGTGAAAGAGAATTGTCCAAATGCAACCTTTGTGTGGGATCGGTTTCATATAATGCAGACATTTAATAAGTATTTAAATGATGAGAGGGCCTGGCTTAATAATCACATGTGCAAAGGTGAGATAAAACGTCTTACTAGAGGCAAGTTTAAACAGCTTTTTTCGAAGAAGTCAGACAGGCGAACAAAAGCGGAAACGAGGCACATCAACGATGTGATGAGGGATAATCAATACTTCATCTATCTTGAACTGATTAAGGAAGGAATGTACCAAATCTTTGATTCAAAAACGGCCGAAGATGCACGTAAGAAGTTTGAAGAAATTGGTGAGTGGATCAAACAGGCAAAGATCTTTTATGAGTTAGAAAAGTGGTGGAAAAACTTTGATATGGGGTGGGAGACATTCAAAAATTACTTCAAATATAGAATCACATCGTCTCTTTCTGAAGGTGTAAATAATGTGATTAAAACGGTCAAAAAAAGGGCCTATGGCTACAGAAATATGACGTATTTTAAGCTTAAGATTCTACAAGTATGTGGATTCTTGAACTCTAAGTGGGTGCCTATGAACTTTCAATGACTTCAACTTAAATGATAGAGAGACCTGAAGGTGTAAATAATGTGATTAAAACGGTCAAAAAAAGGGCCTATGGCTACAGAAATATGACGTATTTTAAGCTT
>JAGRMV010000029.1 GCA_020441045.1 Deltaproteobacteria bacterium
TATAGAGATGGTAGCAATCTTGGTCAATTTCTCAAAAGCCTAATGATCCGTTTGACACGTTTCTATTGTAATACAATCCACTCTCTTGGCATAACTACTATGTTAAGAGATATTTTGAAAGCCGATTGGGTCATATTCTAGTGATCATTAATCAAAACTTACATTTTAAGAAGCTGTTAACTTGTGACAGTCTCAAGGTATTTCCAGACTATGATATTTCATCGTGGAGTGTAACCTCGCAGAAAATTTTATGCACCACTTTCCATTTCGACCAACACGCTTTTCAAAATATGTAACAGGAATTCAATCTGTGTAGTAGAAGCTTGCATATCTTACCTTTTAGAAATGGTTATACAAGACTCTTAGATTCGACTTGACACATAACGTCTTTTATCCTACTGCAGCAGTAGAGAAATAAATTCTATTGGCAAGGGAGTATCTGACATGAAAAAGGTCGTATTGTTTTTTGTATATTTTATGTGTTGTTTTACGTTGTTCTCACAACTTTCAATTGCTTTACCTACATCTGATCTTTGTGTTCAGGCTTATGAAAATAATCAAACCCCAGGTCAATGTTACAAAGGAGATGCCTGTAGTAAATGGGAGCGTGTTTCCATTATTTGTGAGTATGCGCAAAAAATGAAGAAAGCCTATGCAGGCTATACATATAAAAATGATATGCTACCTAATTTTAACAGTCAAAGTCATCTCGATGCGTGTATTCAGGCAGAGTTCGATGCAAAGAGTGACTCAACCTTGTTATTTCAGGATCGGTGGAGAGCATGTATTGCCGGGTTTCAGGATACCCACATGCATTTGATGACAAGCACCGAATTTCCTCATGTCTCTGTCGGCCTTCAGTTGATAGAAATAGATGGTAAAGTATATATCAAAGCTAGAGTTTCCAATTTGGTTAAGTTATACGAAGCAAAAAACGAGGATGTGAATTGGGGTGCCATACTTGCAGTTGGCAACGAAATTCTTGAAATAGATGGTAAAACTCCTGAATTGTTGATCAAAGAATTTGCTCCATACATTCCTGCAAGTTCAGAAAAGTATAGACGAGCTAGCGCGTTAAATGCAGCAACTGGAAGGTCTTTTCGTTATCCTACAAAGTCTCATCTCACGATTAAAATCAAAGATGACAATGAAAAAACATATGAGCTAGAGCTCCCATGGCGTGTGACTGAAAATTATTTGAATCGCTATGACACTGACAAATACTTTAAAAGTTTAAACATCCCTGTTTGGGAAGAAGCGCTTTGGACGTATAGTGAGCAAGAAGGCCAGTATAAGCCAATCAGTGAAAATTGGGAAGGATACATGTTTTCGCAAAGTCTGTTTGACGAAGATTTGCTAACCACACTGAAGTCTCCAAGTGGTCGGGAAGTATATAGCCTTGGTATTATTCCGTTGACCAAAAGCATATTTGCGACTTTGCAAGCATCCGATGCTTCCCAACAAAGTAATAAAGCGGCGGGTGGAGATGTGGAAAAAGGCTACAGGGAAATCAACGCTGGGGAGAGCTCTTCTTCTGGAGCTGGTAATGATAGCGGTGAAAGTGAAGTCGCATACTTTTCAGGTGGGTATAACTTTTGCTATGCTCAAATCAAAACATTTAATGAAAGTCGTATTGTTGTGGGTGAAAAACACGCTTTTGTTTGGGCGCCATTGTTATCCTTTCTTACAACGTGCGAAGATCGTGGCTTGAAATTAATTTTAGACTTACGCAACAATCCTGGTGGAAATTCTTTTTACCCTCCGTCTTTGGCACATTATCTTATCGAGGATTATTCAAAAAATAGGGTAGGTAACTCCACTTATGCGATTCGCACGAATTTTAGTTGGATGGCTCAAGCCTATAACTCTGGCCGTGCCATTGCGAATGCCCCGCGTGTTATACAAGGGCCTACTGCTGAGCACATGTACCCCGTACTAAGACAGGCCCATGAAGAAGCTTATAAAGCGGGAAAGTCTAAGTCGAATATTGCGGTTGTGGATTACCCTGGATTTGACGAAGATGAGATGGATGAGTATCAAGGGTTTCTCTATACTGGTGATATGATTACGCTGATCTCTCCATATTGTATCAGCGCATGCGATCGAATGAGTGCAATCTTAAAACGCACAAAACGTTCACCTATTTATGGAACTGCCACCAATGGAACCGGTTTAGGTACCGCAGTTCCATGGTATGAAAGCAATGGTGAGTACTATGTTGGTATACCATCCTATCTTTTTGGTGTTACAGACGAGCGTATCAAAAATGCAGATGAGCAGCAGGTAACATTTGATTATGACATTTATCAAGAAGAGTGGCTTTTAGAAAATCGTCCAACGGATGCGGATCATCAACTTTCCATTACACTCGATGATCTTCGTGCGGGTGATTATCTTGGGTCCTATAGAAAGACTGTTGTCAATGCGTTGATTGCGGATGATGTTACGAAGCTAAAAAACTGATATTTGCGCGGTTACATACTCTATATTTGAGCAAAGCATCAAGAACGTATGTCCTAAAATAATGCCATGCATTTTTTTTTAGGACATTTGAAAATGGGAACCAACATAGCTGTTTCGATTCCAGCAGACGTTGCTGCAAAGGCTTTGCTGTTTGATCAATGATCCGTTTTTGTCAGGTCAAAAAACCTGCGGTCGTCGCTTAGGTCAAAGACTTGCAGGCTCTGTCTAAAAATGGATGATTCAGGATAGGCCTCTTGATAGGCATCGCTGGCTGTACCGTAAAACATCTGCGTAAACGCGTATTGCTGAATTTTGTTTTGGTCCCATCGTCTTCGAATACGGTACACCCCCGCAGGTCCTCCTGCCGCCATACCTGCGACCAATTGTCTGGATAAACAATGTCCCCACCCTAAAAGCAAGTGCTTTTTCTTTTTGACAAAATCCAAGATCGATAAATACGTACCGTTATAATCTAATTGATAGCGATTGGCTTGCGAAGCAATCTGGTAAACGTCACCGGCACCGCCATCGGTTGTTGCCAACATGTACGCTTGTAAATCAACATCTACATAGGTTTTTTGCCCACCCACCAAATTTTCGTACTCTGAAACAAGATAGGTTGTACTCTGAGCAACTTGCGCCTCGACCTTGGCCAGCAATGCATCAAAATCACGAAACTCTCGACGAAATACTGGTAAAAATTCATCATAGACTTGACCACTGACCCATGCCGAGACAATAAAGTTGACCGCTTGTTGCAATCTTTGAAACTCGGTAGCACTTAAAGCGGCACGTTGCAAAAAACCACCGCGCATGACGATGGGATTGGTCAGCATCCGCTCAAGGGGTTGTAGTATTCCCTGATACCCCCCAAGTGATCTTAGCAAAACGGACCGATTGATCAGGGTTGTTACACCCAATCTTGAAGGAACCGAACCCAAAAAACGGCCAATTCCAGGAAACATGATGGCTACTTCTGCAACCGCAAGAATCGGAACCGCCAGTTTGATCCAACGATCGGAGTCCTCACACGTAAACAATTGATTCATACTGGGATGCAATTGGACAAAATCATGAAAAAAATGATTTTGCTGATCCTGTAAGTATTGTACACAGCCCAATCCATGATCAGGATCAACATACATACGCGTATGCGGATATACCCATGGTGAAACGGTGGTAAACCAACCCGCGTCTTCTTCCTCGATGCCGACGCGATCACCAAGATATGTGACAAAGCGATGAAATGCACTCCCAGATTCTGCCACGCGTATGAGCGTGCGAATTTCTGTATCAGAAAGGGCTATCAAAAATAGCAAATGCTGATTTTGCAAGTGTGTGTCTTGATCCCCGCCTTGACTTGCACTGGGCTTTGGCGCATGGGCATAGACCTGATCTTGAATGCCCTGCTTGTAAGCTGTTTGAGACATAACGTTTGCTTGCAATTGACTTTGCAAATTGACCCGCCAATTTTGAGAAGCAATGAGCTGCTTGATACGATCGGCATGTTGCTGAAAAAACAATACATCTTGCCATTGGAACTGCACGACCGGATTTTTTACGCTGGGCTGTACAAGCAGCCGCTGTTGATCCTGCTCGACAACTTGGTATTGACAAAGGTGAAATCGATAAAAAGGTTTTTCAGACTTACCATCGATCACTTCAATCCGCTCAAACGGCGCCCACCCTTGTTCATTCATTTGATCGCGCTGCTCAGCCAAACTAGGAAACCACTGTTTGATCTCAACATCATTTTTGCCAATACGGATAGAACTGATACTTGCTGCCAACGCGTCTTGCATAAACATACCTACAAGCACAACACTTACGGCAAGTATGTCTGCAAAGCGCCATCGATCTGTGCATGCAACCGACATCATGATTACTTCCCGAGATATGCCAAGCGCAGCTGATCCATTGTATCACTGACAGCCTTGGCTGAAGCATAAAATGCTTCTGAAAACACGAGCTGATTTTGCTCATTCAAAGCAAACAAATTGATTTCTGACATACAATCGTCAGACTGCTGCACAAGATTTTTCAAATATCCAGCATCAAGATTGTTCGTGTACAGGTCTTGGACAAAATTTGGATACTCTTGCCCCAATTGCATATGGATCCACGTCAACACAAAAAACAATGGCTTTAAGTCTTGCAATGTCACACCATATGGATCTTGCAACCACGTTGGATCAAGCAACTCCGGCCGCAAGCTTTTGATCATGCTGCTTACCAGTCTACCCACAGGCCCTTGGTCTGATAAACCTGTCGCTGAAAGCAACGAAGCATTGGGCAACTGTGGCGCTTGCGCGGAGGCAACGGCGCGATTTGCCAAAGCATCAAATACGCTTAGGGTTAACAAAATCATAGGGATTTTTTTCATTATCCCTTTGCCTGCTTGTCCAACCTTGGTTTTTAGATCTGCTTCCATAGTCACAATAGATCTTCTTTGCTCATACAAACTAGGAAGCTGTTCTTTTTTTAATTTTTTGCGTTTGTTTTTTAACGCATCGATTCTTGCGGTCGGATCATTGTGCGCATCGAGTATGCCATCAGCTTCTAATTGTGCTTTTTTCGATTTGAGTTCTGTTAAACTCCTTTCTACACTAGCCAGATCGCGTTCTTTTTTATCAATTTCGGCAAGGATTTTTTCTGCTTCAGTCTTGGCTTTGTTTGATTCTCTTTTTAATCTCTGCAATGAAACTTTCGAATGCAAAACATTTTTCACAATGGTTGTAACACCTGCTCCAATGGCAACTGCAGCAACAACCAGTAAGATCCCAATGGCAGCATTTGATCCCCCACTTCCAGGCTGGGTTTGGAGCAAAATCAACCCTAATTCATGCGGTGATCGAAAGGTATTGGACAGAAATTGTACCAATAACGGGTCATCAGAAAACAGTGCTAATAGTTGTTTTTCAACGTTTTCCAAACTTTCTTGCGAAAACAAATCATCTTCAAAAATTTTTTCGGCAACAATTTTACGCATATCCGGAACAATTGCGTTGACCGAACGTAAAAATTCTTCAGCTTCGCCTGTTCCCTTGACCTCATCAGGTAGCGAATCTAAATATTGCAAATATTGATCTTGAATGGCCGCCATTTCATCGTTGTTAGCTTCCATTACGTTTTCTTGCTCTTCAACAGCATCTTCTGGCCAAATTTGTTGATAAAAAGTAGCGACATTTTTTTCTGGAAGCCAGGGAACAAAGCTTTTGACGTAAACATGATCGACACCTGGAAGGACCTTACAGCCCTGTTCATTTTCGCTACATGTGAGCAGCTGCCCAATCGGATGATCATTGAACTGGGTAACAAAACGCTTGGATATCGGTGCTTGCACTTGTTGCATCAAACTGTAGTTGCCTGATTGGTTTTTGATCAGACGATAGCGGAAGTATAGGTTGCTATGTGTTTCGCCACTGGTTTGATTTTGATTGACCAGGCGCACACGCTGATCCGCACGATCGAACTGAAAACCTTGACCTAAAGGCGCATGATTTATGTAAGCTGTCGAATCATACACTTCCTGGGCAAAATATGCATTGCGATGAAACTGCTGATGCGCCAAAACCTCTTGCATGAAGTAACCCGCACCTCGAATTTGTTTTTCTACATAAACTTCAAAATCATAGGAAGGTTTGCTACCGTTGGCCAGTGACACCGGTGGTAATCCAATCAAAACTGCCAAAAACAAACTTAAACCCTGAAACCACGCTTTTTGATTCATATGCTCTCCTTACAACTTTGCGCACATGCGCTTGACTCCTTAAACAAGGTTGAAGCTGTTTATTTTTTTATCTCCGCAATCAAACCACTTGCGGTTGGATGTTGTAAAAATTCCACCATGCTTGGTTTGGTTTTACACACGGTAAGATCTGATTGTGCAATTTTTGCCGTCAGCCATTTTTCGTATGCTGTCATTGGAACTTGGTTAGGCACAGCGCTGGCTTTGATCGACAACTCGACAAATGAATCTTGACCTGTATCGATGCGGGTCCATTTTTCTAGATGCACCTCAAATCTTGGCAGATTTGTTTCATGACTAAAACGCCATTTATATTTGGAAAACTTCAATACGCCGACAGCTATAAGGGCTTTACGCTGGTCCTGGCTGGCATGCTGCGCACTTGCACCATTGTTGTCATCCGATGTATTTCTCTGCGGTAGTGCAAGCGGCACAAAGGGAATTCTTTTCATATCTGCAAACGCATTGATCATTACTTTTTGCCCCAAACCAAAGGGACAAGTGTTTGCATGATCTTGCGCACATAGCTCCTGTATCGTTGGGATTGAACGCGGCTTTGTAAAAAAGTCATACGGCATAAAAGCAAACGATGACTCCATCGACGTTTGAAAACGGGTTTGCAATACCTGATTGCGTTCTGAGCTCGATGTGCCAGCAAGACTGCGCAAAAAAGGTGGATTGACGTCATACTCAGCATTGATCGACAAATGGCCTACTTTTTCATTGATCCGGTGGGCCAAGGCTACCGGCGCCTGATCACTACCATTGATGATTTTAACAACAGATACAACCGCAGCATTATGCGTTTGACTGACAGTATACTTGGTTTTGAGCGCAACACCGTTTTTGTAAAAGTCAAAATCAGCTGTGTCATAATGCACCTGATTGCCTGCTGACATGACTCCTGTATCAATATCCAAACCCTGAGCTTGCAAACCATCGATAACCCTATCCCAAATTTGGTCGGCTTTGGTTTCTTGATCTAGAATCGAAGGTCCATTTTTGGTGCAAATCGACATTTGCAACTCCATGTCATAGGCCGATGCCATGGCGGACCATAGGCTGACAAATACGAAGAAAATGATATTACGATGTAAATCCTGCATGTATTCCCCCACAACATTGGTGCTTCATATGCGGTTGTAAATAGCAAACTTTGACCAATCGTAGGATTAAGTTATCATTAAGATTGTCTTTATATTTTTAACAAACTGGATGCTTCGACTCGGGCAACACGCCGATGGCGCGCGCAAAAAAACAGGTGTGCTTTGCTGTAAATTTCGATAAAACCTTGAGCATGCATCAATCTCTCGGAAATTGTCAAAGCTTTGAACAACTCGATCAAGCCCTTCACATCCAGGCTGACAACGCCAAGGTTTGGGTACAGGTTTGGTCACCTACTTTGCTGCAAATCCAGATTTGTATTCATGATGCCAAAGAGGACTTTTCCTACGCGCTGGATAGCTCTCCAGAAAAAACACCGATCACGATCACAGATAGCGCTGATCGCATCACCCTGCAAACCGCGTCCTTTAAGCTCGAAATCAACAAAGCGCCTTTGCGTTTTGCTTTCTATACAATAGACGGACAGCTGATCAATCAAGATGATCCAGCTTTTGGTACTTGTTGGCTTGGCCATCAGATCACCACCTATAAATCTTTGCAAGCTGATGAGACTTTTATTGGCCTTGGTGAAAAAGGCGGCAATGTGCAGCGCCGTGGCAGCTCTTGGACCAACTGGAATACCGATGCCTTTGCCTATGGGGTGGATACCGATCCGCTGTATACGACCTTTCCTTTTTATATCGGTCTGCACAGTGGTCTGACTTACGGTATTTACTTCGATAACTCGGCCAAATCGCATTTTAATTTTGGCGCTTCGAACCACCGTTTTTCCAGCTTTTCGGCGCAAGATGGGGACATGAACTATTTTTTCTTTGCCGGGCCTACGGTCAAAGACATTGTGCTCGAATATGCAAAGCTTACCGGCACTATGCCACTGCCCCCGAAATGGAGCCTTGGCTATCAGCAATGTCGATATAGTTATTATCCAGACAAAGAAATCAAAGAAATCGCGCAAACTTTTCGCGATAAAAACATTCCGTGTGATGTCATGTATTTTGATATCCATTATATGCAAGATTACAAACTGTTTACCTGGGATGAGGCGCGCTTTCCTGATCCGAAAAAACTCTTGCAAGAACTTCGCGCGCAAGGCTTTCGCTCTGTCCCGATCATTGACCCAGGTGTAAAAATCGAGCCAGGCTATGACGCCTTTGAAAGTGGTCTTGAGCAAGATATCTTTGCCAAGTACCCTGATGGCGAGCCCTTTAGCGCGGATGTATGGCCGGGTACTTGTTATTTTCCCGACTTTACCAAGCCCGAAGGTAGAACCTGGTGGAAACAACAAATGCATAAGGTGACTTCCGTTGGTTTTGCTGGCTTTTGGAATGACATGAACGAGCCCGCCTCTTGGGGGCAAGATATGCCGGACCTGATTGGTTTTGACTATGAAAACCATCCCACCACCCACATCAAAGCGCGCAATGTCTATGGTATGCAAATGGCCCGCGCTACCTATGAAGCTAGCAAAGATGATTTTGCGGGTAAGCGCCCCTTTGTTCTTACCCGCGCCGGTTTTTCTGGGGTGCAGCGCTATGCCGCAGTTTGGACTGGCGACAATACTTCGAGTGATGAGAGCATGCTCTTAGGCGCGCGTATGGTTACCAACCTTGGTTTGGCTGGGGTGCCCTTTGCCGGTTATGATGCCGGTGGATTTATTGGCGATGCCTCGCCAAACCTTTATAAACGCTGGATCAGCCTTGGCGCTTTTTCGCCGTTTTTTCGCGGACATAGTCAAATCAATACCAAACGTAGTGAACCTTGGTCCTATGGGGAAGAAGCCGAAGAAGTGGCGCGCAATTATATTTCTCTGCGCTATCGTCTGATGCCTTATATTTATGCAGCCTTTGCCCAAGCTTCTGAAACCGGTATGCCGGTGGCGCGCTCATTGCTGCTAGATTATCAAGATGACCCCCAGGTGCTCGCGCCAAAATTTCAAAACCAATACCAGTTTGGACCAAGCTTTTTGGTCTGCCCGATCGAAAGCGAAAAACAGCTCGAAGAAATTTATTTGCCAGAAGGGCAATGGTATGACCTACATAATGATACCGCGCTTGCCGGATCCCAAACCCATATTGTCAAATGTCCGACCTATCGCCTGCCGGTTTTTGTCAAAGCATCATCGATCGTGCCCATGCAATCGGTCACCCAGCACATGGATGAAAAGCCAAGCGATGTATTGACCTTGCATATCTACAATGGCACGCAAGAAAATGATTTTGTCTATTACGAAGACGATGGTGAGTCTTTTGATTATCAAAATCAGATGTATTACCGACAGCACATCCGCTTTGATCCAAAAACCAAAACCCTCGCATGGAGCAAAGCGCAAGGTAAGTATATTTCACAATGTACCAGCCTTCGGATTTATTGGCACGGGTTTGATTCACTTCATACCTGCACAATCGAAGGCAGATCTGTACCTTTGCAAAAACAAGATTATGTCTTTATCCCACCGGTCTCGAACTTTGATCCGTTTTATACCGAGCAGGATCAAACCTTATGTATCAAGAATTTGCCTTATATTGAAGTGCCGCTTAGGGCATCGGCATTTGAAGTTTCATATATTTAAGGTCTTGCTATATGACTAGGTCATTAGAGATACTCTTGTTATTCCTTTCTTAAGTGGTTTCCTTACTGCTCTCTTTTTCAGAATATTTATTCTAGAAGTTGATTAAGCCGTGTTTGAAATGTTGTTTCGTTTTTTCAACACTTCTCTGGTTCTTATTTTTCTTTTCTATCACGATGCTTTCAATTATTTCTTGAGGAGTATCTTCAAATATTTGTAATAATCTTTGTGAAGGCCCTCCGGGTTTATTTATTCCTTGCTCCCAAGATTCAACCGTCTTCTTGTTAACATTCAATAAACGAGCAAATATTGCTTGGCTAACATCCCATTCTTTTCGAAGTTTTATGATACGTTTTTGTGTCCATTCCGGTGGGTCTATGACTACTATTTTTGTTTGTCGAACGCGTTTGTTACTTCTTTCAACTTCTAGCGCTTCATTGGCTGCCTCAATCAAGGCTTGTCCTAATTTCGTTTTTTTCATTTTTTTGCCTCCTTTTTTATTTTTACAACTAATTCTTTTAAAATCTTTTTTTCAGTATCCGAAATATTCACTTTTTCTTTTTTAGAAAAAACATAAAATATGTAAGTTTTTTCTATATGTTCTAAATCTAGATATAAAAACCTGTAAGAGGTGCTTTTTCCTTTACCCTCTCCTGCTATTCTTATCTTTCTTAAGCCTCCAGTGCCTTTGATTAGAACTCCTTTCTCTGGATTTCTGATGATTTCCAATTCTAATGATCTTTCTACTTCTGAAATAATTTTTAAACCTCTAGCTCTAGTTTCATAGGTGGATAGCCATTTAAATGTTCTTTTCAATTTTCATCCTATTTATTAGTATATCCTATTGAATAGGATATTTTCAATAATTTTATTGTCAAGTTGTAACCATATGAATATACAAGATTTTTTTAATATAACTCATATATGAATCCCATCAATACCCTCAAATTTTGTTACCCTTAAGATGTATAATCTTAAGCAAATCAAATGCCAATTTCTGTGCTTACTGATAGTAAAAGCCATGCGTATGAGTATTTTATGTATTTAAAAGCGATCGGCAAAATATCTGACACATGTAGACTCGATGCATTAAAATATGTTACAAGAACCTAGCCTAGAACAAACCATTACATCTAGGGGGGATGGCCATGTCAAAGCTTATATTTTGTGTATGTATATTTTTAACAAGCTCTTCGTTTGCCAAGCTGCCTTTGGTAGAAGTTTTTCATCCTACTGATCCAACCCAAGGTAGACTATTTATCTTGGGCACCGTGCATTTGCCGCTACCAAAAGAAAATTTGCATGCCTTCACGCAGCATTACAATCGTATCGATCAGACGTTTCCCATTGTGCATGCTTTTTCGGAGGTCATTCAACCCAACCTCGCTCCATTTTATCCAGCGCCGACCTCGCTCCATGATTGGCAGATTCAATTTAAACCGCAAGTGTTAGACTTGCTGGCTGCAGTCACGCAAAGGTCCTCAGCAAATGATTTGCAGGAAGTTGATTTTGATCTCAACTACAATTTTGCCCAATTTGCCTTTGATATGACCTTTGCTATACGTAAAGATTCGATTCAGCCTGGAAGACAAACCTATCAGATATCACCAGAGACAACCCTGGATTTGAATGTAACAGAAGATTTATACGCAGCATTTAAATCTGATTTTTTATTGGGTGATCATATCATGCGCGCCTTTCAGAATCGTTCGGAAAAGCATGATCACAATCTTAGCGCGACTGATTTTCTGGAGACATTGTGTGATCTGCTTAATTATGCCAGCCAACAAAACAAGTGTGAGCCAAATCTTTACCCTTATTTATCACTGGCAAATGAGCAATCTGTATTTGATCTTGTTCTTGATTTTTTAGCGCAAAATTATTTCATGCATGATGTAACAGAAGAAACATGGGCGACCCCGTCCGATGACAGCCAGATTATTGATGACATCGCACTGAACTACGCGCATCGACACGGTGGTGTGGATTCATTTTTTGACTTGGATCGTGGCAAACGGGTCAATGCAAGTCAGTATCCCTATCTCTATGATTTGATCTTTGATTATCGCAATGATGCGCAAAAAACCATGGCAAAACTTGAAAAAAACTACAGGAAACAATTTCAATTGGGCAAAAATCATATCGAGAAAAAGGGCCCCCATAAAAACGATCCGTACCCCCCTTCCGATCCAAATGAGCAAGGCTCCAATGCCTACAGAAACAAACACTGGACCCCGGATCTAACTGACTTTATGCAAAACCATCCTGGTCAAACCGCATTGGTCGTTGTCGGTGAAGCGCATGTCATGGAAGACTTGAGCGTCTTGCATTACCTTGAACTTGCTGGGTATGAATATAGATTTTTGGACTAACATACCTCCAACCTAAGATTGCTATCGATTAAAACATACCCATTTATTAGGCTTATTTCGTTTGTTAAATCTTCTTTATGGTTTGATGATCAAATTTCATGAAAAAAATATTTTCTATCAACTGTTTTTCATCGTGCTGATATTTTTATTCTTCACCAAAAATACTGTTCCAAACCAAGAGAAGCTGAGCTTTCCAGTCAAGTATACGGTCAAATAAAAAAGTTTTGATCTGCTCAATGTACACCGTATGCGCCTCACTGATTTGACTTAACCGTAAACATTTTTTTGTTGTTTGCAAAGAAGTAACGCAGGCTTGCATATCATTATTCTTATAATTTCCATCAATGAAGTAGGTTTTCTGTTGGTGGGTTGCGGTCATTGAGAGTGTTGAAAGATCTGGTGCCACAGAGACCACTTCAAAACTAGCACCATCGGGTAAATCACTCTGATCCAACACGCCGACTGCCACTAAAATAATGGTTATCACGCCAATCGCAAATTCAATAGGTGCTGCAAAAACCATGGCGATGATAATCAACGCAACCAGGATGACCATGCCTATAACATAAAGCCATTGCCTCACACCCCAGTCTGTTAAATCAGGCAAGGGGTTGGGGTTAGGCCGATATGTTTTTGGACTTTGTCTTTTCCTCGCCTCTGGTTCCATATCTTGTTCTTCAATATTCAATGAAATAACTCGGGGGATTTTCCAAGGGCGACAATCAGCATAAGTACCATCAGGTTTTCCTGGATTAGGTGCTGCCATAAAACAAAAAGGTCTAAACTCTATGATATTTTCCCAGTCTTCTGGAAGGAAAACATCATATTTTTCAGCTTGTGATTCGATTGCAGGTTTTTTGATCATCAAACATTTTGTTGTAACCAAATCAGCAATACACATTGGAACAGTGGCATAAGGACCAAAAACCCAGTGCCCCATGGAAAGAACATCTTTAGATCCTGGTATACGAAACTCGCAATAGCCAAAAACCGCGGCAGAAACATCTGATGCCTGAACGCTCAAGCCCAATAGCAAAACAAAAAACAACTTCCTCATCTGATCCCCTTATGTAAGCCAAGGTATTAACAAAAAAATTACGCGACGTAAACCCATTAAAAACAAGCTTTTATGACATGTTATCGCCTAATCCTTATAGTATGGCTGCATGTAGCAGGATTGATCTCATTTTTTCTTCCCAAACCCTGATTTGGGAAGGCAAAATTCGCTTGGAGAATTGTAGACAATGGACTATCAAATTGGGGAGAAAATAATCGATCCAACCGTGAGGAATACAATATGCATAAACGACCGTTGCTGAGTTTTTGGCAAATTTGGAATATGAGTTTTGGTTTTTTGGGCATCCAGTTTGGTTTTGCTTTGCAAGGTGGCTTTATGAGCCGTATTTTTCAATCGCTTGGTGCCAACAAAGATGCGTTGCCACTGTTGTGGCTGGCAGCTCCCTTGACCGGTCTGATTGTTCAGCCGATTATCGGTTACTTAAGTGATAAAACCTGGCATCCCAAGCTGGGTCGGCGTCGGCCGTATTTTTTGATTGGGGCGGTACTGAGTTCTTTGGTCTTGATTGTGGTGCCGCATTCTCCGGTTTTGTGGGTTGCCGTCGGTTGTCTTTGGATCCTAGACGCTTCGATGAATATCAGTATGGAACCCTTTCGCGCGTTGGTCGCAGATAACCTGGCTGATGAGCAGCGTACCTATGGTTTTATGGTGCAAACCTTGATCATCGGAGTCGGCACCTGGGTGGCCAGTAACCTGCCTTGGTTCGTCAATGAGTTTTTAGGGGTTTCTAACTCTTCTGGTGGTGGTGTTCCTGCCAACGTCAAAGTTGCGTTTGCGGTCGGTGGCTTTGTGTTTTTAGCTTCGATTTTGGTGACCATTTTTACCACCAAAGAATATACCCCCGAAGAAATGGCGGCTTTTAACCAAGCCGATGATCGACCTGAAGTAGAACACAAAGATATCGGATTTAACTTTTTTAAAAACTACCATTTGATTCCACCGGTGATGTGGAAATTGGGCTTGGTCCAGTTCTTTTCTTGGTTTGCTTTTTTTACGATGTGGAACATGTACGTGCCCGCGGTGACCGAGCACGTTTTTGATGCGCCAGCTCCGATTGCTTCAGCTTATGATCTAGATAGCGCCGAAGGTAAAATGGCGTTTGAAAAAGCCGATCAAGTCTATAACCAAGCCGCAGATAAAGCCGGTGCCTATATGGGTTCGTATGGCTTATCGTCGATGATCTTTGCCTTTATTTTGACCTTGCTAACTGCCAAAGTACGTATCAACCGCAAATATTTGCATATGGTCTCCTTGATTTTGGGAGGCCTTGGTTTCTATTACATGAAGGCATTATCCAATCCCAACATGTTGCATCTGTCTTTTATATTGATCGGTTTTGCTTGGGGCAGTATTTTGTCGATGCCTTACGCAATGTTATCGAGCTCGATCGATCCGAAAAAAATGGGTTTGTATATGGGTTTGTTCAATATGTTTATTGTGATTCCGCAGATTGTCGCCTCGGTTGGTGGGATCAATTTTGCCTATAAAACTTTGTTTGGCGATGCCACCATCAATACCATGATGCTGGCCGGGACTTGTCTGATGTTGGCTGGTCTATCCAACCTGTTGATCACGGAAAAAAGCGCTGTCCGGTAATAGGCTCCGCACAACAAGGATAATAAGCTTTTAAAAACAATGGGTTACCTATAAAGTTTGGGTTTTTTAGCGTTAGGGGCTTATCTCCTGAGCTTGCATAACGTTCATGAGGCCTTACCTATAATAGACTGTTTTTTGATTGTTCCTTTATACATTCTTTATGGGTGTCTATAGTTATGCACTTGCATATCAAGATGTCTTTCGATAGATAACGCGTAAAGAAATAAAATTCATGCTAGAGCACTGCGGTGGGGGGACCTTGCAAAACCATTCACATTTCATCAAAAAATTTAAGTTTACATATCTGTTTATATCTATGCTGCTGTTTGTTTTGGCTGGATCAAAACACGCACAGGCACAGCAATCCCATGCTTATATCTTTTCGGATCGGTGTGCTGAATTTGCTTTGCAAAATGGGTATGTCATACGTTCTTACTTTGAAACAGCTACTGGCCAAACTGTGCCCAGTGCTCGTTACACACTTGCTGATATGAATATTCTCACGCCTGAAAAAGCTGGGCATGGGTTATATTTTGATTGGGACCGCATCAAAAAAGATCTCGACTATAGTTTAGATCGGCTTTACGAAAAACTTTCAGATATCACTTCTGATGTCTCGCGCTATGTCGATGATTGTTTTAACAGTCCCGATCAAAAGTGTGATCCCACTTTTTTTATCAACAAACGTAATGATCCGGCATGGACCATGCTTTATTGCCCTAGTCATATTTTCGACCGGGCCCGGCACCAAAATCTTACGTTTTGGGAACAACACCTCGACTATTGTACCGAGAAGCTCCAAGCCGCCAAAGGCATTGTCGAAGATACACCAAAAGCTTGTCACTATGCTTTACAACCTACGCAAAGTTTTAAAAGTGGTTATGAAGCCGAAGTCAACATGCTTGATTATCGATTACGACAATACTATCGCGCGTTTGCGCCGTATTATCATCAAAAAGATTTTTCCCATTTTCTGTTTCTCTATGGCAAGATGCAAGAACAGCTTACCACGCTCCCCGCAACACTTGCCGGGGTGCAAAAACATAATGATTTTACCCAAGCTCAAATCAATGCTTTTGACATGCTCAATCAGTGTTTAGATACCGATGCTTCTTATCTTAATCAAACCCAGTCTACGGCAATGCGTACCTATCGCAACAAAATGGATTCGTATGCTTTTACCTTCTGGGGCAAAACCGTGCAAAACCATCCGCAAGGCCTTGATAATGGTGATTTTTCTTGGAAGGATTATCAAATCTATGCATTTCCTCACCTTTATGTCGATGAGGAAAGTCGTCTTTTTTTAACCGAGGCCGATATTGAATTTGCCAATAAAATAGCCACTGGATTTCAAAAGCCCGGTACCCTCGAAGAT
>JAGRMV010000002.1 GCA_020441045.1 Deltaproteobacteria bacterium
GGCGTGGATATGTTTTGCGCCTTAAATTCTGACGATTTTGTTGTCACGAATACCACGGGTGGCGTTACGCGTATCAACGATGGCTTTGGCGTTTTCGACCAATGCCGTCACTTCAAAATCGCGATGCCACGTGGTGATCACCACCAGGTCAAAACCTTGAATCACATCTGGAGAAATATCGATGGATTTTTCCACCGAGCCATTGAATTTAAATTCGGCCACAAAGGGATCATGATAACTCACGTCTGCGCCTTTGGCCTTTAGAATTTTAAAAACATCGACAGCAGGGGACTCACGCATATCAGAGATATTTTCTTTATAGGAAATCCCCATCAACAAGACTTTTGACCCATTGATACTAAGGCGCATGTCATTGAGTTTTTCACCTGCCAATTGCACAACATAGTTTGGCATGTCAGTGTTGATCTCAGAGGCCAGTTCAATAAAACGGGCATTGTAATTGAGGGTTTTTAATTTCCAAGAAAGATAGTGCGGATCGATCGGAATACAATGCCCGCCCAAACCTGGACCTGGATAAAAAGCCTTAAACCCGAACGGCTTGGTTGCCGCTGCGTTGATGACCTCATTGGTATCAATACCTAAGATGTGGCACATTTGGGCAAGCTCATTGACCATACCAATATTGACACTGCGATAGGTGTTTTCCAATAGTTTGGCCATCTCGGCGACCTTGGTATCACTGACCGGGACAACGGTATCGACCACTTGATCATATAAACTACAGGTTATTTCGGTACAATCGCTGGTAACCCCACCAATGACTTTAGGGGTGTTTTTGAATTGATAGGTCTGGTTCCCGGGATCAATGCGTTCAGGTGAAAATGCGATAAAAATATCTTTGCCGACGGTAAAGCCCGCTTCTTCGACCAAGGGGACCAAAATTTCTTCGGTGGTGCCAGGATAGGTGGTCGACTCAAGCACGATGAGCATGTCTTTGTGTAAATATTTTTTGAGCTGCTCACACACACTGAGGATATAGGACATATCTGGATCTTTGGTTTTCACCAGTGGTGTTGGGACACAAATCGAAACCGCATCCACTTCTTGCAGTTTAGAAAAGTCGGCTGTAGCTGTGATAAAACCTTTGCCGGTAGATCCGGTGACCGATGCCAACACTGCATCAGAGATATCTTCGACATGGGATGTGCCGTTATTGATATCCTGACATTTCGCAGGTACGACATCAAAACCGATCACTTCAAATCCCTCTTTGGCAAAATCAACCGCCAGTGGCAGCCCCACATAGCCAAGTCCAACAACACCAAATACGACTTCTTTGTTTGTAATTTTATCTTTTAGCATACCTATTATCCTACCTTTTTGATCAAAGACCCGCGCCCTAGTTTTTTCTCGAGCAAGTATGCGCTTTTCGCATCCTTGACTTGGCTCTGGTCAAACTGTTCATAATTCAAAAACTTCACCAGCACCAAGGAAATAAATACAAAGAACACGACGCCAGCTGTTATGACAGCAAATGTCATATCAATCAAGAGAAAACCTATGCCAGCACTTACCATGGCGTAGGTGGCCAAAATTACGTTGGTTTTACGCTGGGTGCATCCAGCCTTTAACAAACGATGGTGCAAATGATCGCCATCGGCAGACATCGCTTTGCCGATCAGCTTGATGGGATTGTATTGTTTGTGGATGCGTACTTCTTTGGTCACGCGGCGAAAAACTGAAATCGCAAATTCTAGCAGTGGATAAGACAGAAACAGCAAGGGCAACCAAATCAGACTCCCAGTATAAGCATGCAAACACTCGATACTCATCACCGCAAGCGCATACCCTAAAAACATACTGCCGCCATCGCCCATGAATATTTTGGCAGGATGAAAGTTGTAGAGAAAAAAGCCTAGCACCGCACCAACCAATAAAAAACATAATATCGCAATCGGCATATTGTGCTCCAACGCAGCCAATATACCTAACGCAAATAACACAATTACAACATAAGAAGAAGCCAGACCATCCATACCGTCGATCATATTCAACGCATTCATGACCACAATAATCCAAAGCACTGTCATCGGCATAGACAAATACCCCAAATCTAGACCTGTCCCAAAGCCAAAGTGGACTTGCTCAATATGAAACCCGGCGCCATAGGTCATAAGGCCCAGAAGGAGCTGTCCAAGCAATTTACGTTTTGGGGAAAGGGTGAAGAAGTCATCGACCGAGCCAAGTAGCATCGCTGCAACAGCGCCATAAAGTAAAAAAGAATAATCCTTCGAGAGCACCGTAAAGTAGGAGACTGCAGGGAAAAGCAAAATACTCGATAAAAAAATCCCCACCCCTCCGTGGCGTGAGATTGGAAACAAATGAATCTTTCGTGAGTTCGGAAAATCGACCCAGTTATAAAGTTGGCAAACTTTCATCACAACTGGCATCAAGGCGATCGATACCAAAAAAGAAATGATGAAGCTTAAAAATAAAATCATACCATTGTTGCCATTTTAACACACTTGCGTGCAAATTAAGGTTATACATCAGGCTCAATTAACGCCCGTAAGGCATCTATTAACAGATATTTGCCCGTTTTAGCAAAAAAACCGCCAGTTCAAAGAACTTCTGTCAATTTCTCTAAAATACGTTTGCCAGCTTGCCCATCCCATAGCGGTGGAATGGCAACCTGACTTACATCAAATGCCTGCAATGATGGTCTTATGGCTTCGAGGTTTTTATTGATCAAAAAGTTCGACCCCATGTCCGTCGTACTGGGTCTTTCTGTATTGGGTCGCAGGGTAAAGCACGGTTTTTTAAGATAGGTGGTCTCTTCTTGAATGCCACCACTATCAGTTAAAACAAAGTCGGCATGGTAGACCAGTGACATAAATGAAAAATAAGGCTGTGGCGCAATCAATACAAAACGGCGACGCACATCATCTGGAATATGCTCCATCATCTTTTGGGTACGCGGGTGCACAGGAAAAATAATTTTGGTCTGCGCTGGAATATTTTCAACAATGTTTTGTAAACGCTGCGCAAGCTCATCGGATGTATCAACATTGGCAGGGCGATGCAGCGTCAACACGCAGTAAGGATCTTTTTCAAGTCCAAATGTTGTTAATACCTGGCGATCTTCTATCGATATAAGGTTGGATACCAGCGTATCGATCATAGTATTGCCGACAAAAAAAATACGCGCAAGATCGATGCCCTCATGCGCAAGATTGACGTTGGCTGATTTTTCCGTCGTAAAAAGATAATCAGAAATATGATCGGTGATTTTGCGATTGATTTCTTCCGGCATCCCTGTGTCAAAACTGCGTAACCCCGCCTCAATATGTGCGACTTTGATTTGCAATTTAGTGGCCACCAATGCGCACGCAACGGTTGAATTCATATCACCAATGACAACAACCAGGTCAAACGCATGTTGTGCCAGGACTTTTTCAAATCCAACCATGATTTGCGCGGTCTGGCTGGCATGGCTGCCACTACCTACATTCAGATGGTAATCAGGCGCAGGCAAACAAAGCTGTTCAAAAAAAACTTCATCCATTTCCTTAGAGTAGTGTTGTCCGGTATGCAGTAGCTGCAACGAAAGCTCAGGAAACTGGCTGGATACCCGGAACAATGAAGCGGCTTTCATCATATTCGGTCGCCCCCCCACACAGATCAGTATTTTTTTCAACGCTTCCACCTTTCTTTTAAAACACGTACGCCATATAGCATAAGCGGTTTGATTCGTTTATATCTTTGTAGGGGTTGGCTGACAATTCTATACAGCCACTCCATTCCGATACGACGTATCCATTGCGGCGCGCGCGTTACTGCGCCAGAAAGCACATCAAAACTACCACCAACCCCAGTAAAAAGCGTCTGTGGAAAACGGTTGACCTGTTCGATTATCCATTGTTCCTGCTTAGGTGATCCCAACCCGACAAAGACCAGGTCTGGGGGAGTCGACTGCATCAGCTGCGTAATATATCCTGAATCATTCTGATAGCCATCGACAGCAAAGGCAATGTTAAGTTTCGGGTAAGCAACTTGCAGAGCTTGTAATGCTTTTGCTATATTGTCTTTGCTGGCACCATATAGTGCGATGGTTTTTTTTTCTTTTTCACAAAGGGCGGCCACATCAAGTAGTAAATCTGCACCTGTTACCCTTTCTATATTTTTTTGTTGAAGAAGTTTGCTGGCTATCGCCACCCCTATCCCATCAGCATAGACAAAATGCGCCTGCAATAATAGCTGGCATACATCTTGGCTTGCAATGGCATGCATGATTTTTTCAGGATTCAAGGCAATATAATACCCACCACTGCCTTGCGCAAGTAGTACTTGCACCCTAGCCATGATTTCAGCATGCGTTATAGCCAATGGTAAAACCTTCAGCAAGGCTCTGATTGAATCGGTAGATCGATAATTCACTGCATGCCTCTGCGATAACGTTGGCCAAGAAAAAGGGCGATCTTGCAAGTGTCATCAAACATTTTCTGTAGTACCTATATAGCTTCTGACGATCCGTCAATCAACCCTTGACCTTCCTGGGGACAGGGTGTAGTAGTCGTGAAACAATTTTGGATTAATTTTAACTAGTTAGATAGTGATTGTACATAGTACGGACGTTGTATGCTAAACAAAAAAGATATCGTTGTTTTCTATACCAAGGCAAAGTTGGAAAACGACATCTTTAATAACTATATCGGTTTTCTATGGTGGCTGTTGGATCCGGTGCTATCGGCTGTCGTCTACTACGTTGTATTTGATCTTATTTTACGACGAGGTGGCCCCGATTATATTATGTACCTCTTTGTTGGTATTGTTGTCTGGAAATGGTTTCAAACCACGATCAAATCTGGCAGCGCTTCTATTTTGAACAATAAAAATCTCTACAAAAAGGTCTATCTGCCAAAAATTGTTTTTCCTTGGATCGAAATCAATTTTGCTTCATTCAAATTTATTTTTGCCATTGTCTTTATCGCTGTACTGTATCCTCTGCTGGGTTTTCCGTTGACGCTCAATTACTTATATCTACCCATTTCATTTTTCGCACTGTTTGTTTTTATGCTTGGCATAAGTACTTTATTGGCTGCCTTGGTGCCTTTTATTCCCGACATCAACCTTGTCATTGCTCATCTATTGCGTTTGTTATTTTACCCTTCAGGCATTTTGTTTCGCCCCAACCAAGTCCCAGATCGGTTGCAGTTTGTATTGACTTACAACCCGATCGCGCAAGGGGTCAAAGCATTTCGCGATATTTTGATGTATGGGGAAGCGCCATCAACTTTTGGCATTTTCTTTTTGATTGGACTTGGATTGGCGACCTATTTTATAGGGGTGATCTTGATTAAAAAATTTGAGGGGAAATATGCCAAACTTGCCTGATGCAACACGGGTCATTGACTGCCAAAATATTGCTGTTTATTATCCACCACAAAATTCAATCTATCGGCGAAGCAATAAAGAAGATGGATTTTGGGCTGTGCGCGATGTTAGTTTTCAATTGAACAAGAATGATGTTCTTGGCTTGATTGGGCGTAATGGCGCGGGCAAAAGTACAATTTTATCGGTTGTCAACAACATCATCGAGCCAGACAAAGGAAAAATCGAAACCTATGGTCATTCGACCATGTTACTTTCGATCAATGCTGGTATGTCCAATAAACTCTCGGGAAGAAAAAATATTTATATGATGGGACTCACCCTTGGTATTCCCAAACCAATCATTGATGAAAAAATCGAAGAGATCATTGACTTTACTGACATCCGCACCTTTATTGATAAACCTGTAGAAACCTACTCTTCGGGGATGAAAACGCGGTTGGGATTTTCAACGGCGCTGTATTTGGAACCTGAAATATTTTTGGTTGATGAAGCCCTTGGGGTTGGCGATAAAGACTTTCGCAAAAAATCATCCAATGCGCTCCACGACAAGCTATCTAAAAACTCGACTGGCATCATTGCATCACACAATGAGAAAACCATCAAAGAGCTTTGCAACAAAGCACTGCTGATTGAAGAAGGGCAAAGTATTGCTTTTGGTACACCTGAGGAAGTTTTTAAACAATACAACAAGTAATCAAATCAATATTATTTCACTTGCTGATGTAGTTTCGGTGCAACAATTGAATCGTGTTTGATCGCTTGTTCCAAAAGATCTTGCAATTGATTTTTTTCAATCTTAGATGGGTCATATTCGTTGGACATCAACACTCGATAGTAACCTTCACAGACAGGATCATACTGTTTGATCTTGGACAAAAAGTAATCCAATGCCACTTCATCACGATTGGATACGGCCTGCTGAATCAGTTCGTTGAATACTTCTTTGAGTTCGGCTGTATAACTAGCATCTTCTCCTTGCAGCGTTTCCATATATTCGTAAAAAATCGGCACCAATTCTTGATTGCCGGTTTCTTTGGCGTAATCAATAAATTTTTTAATGATATAGATTTTGCTTTTCTCATCTGAAATAAATAGTTTTTTTGCCAGCGCAGCATTGATATAACGCTGATAATTACCATTTTCTTGTAAGAAGGCCTCAAATTGTTGTCGAGAAACTCTCTTGCCAAGTAGTGCATAAAATGGGTGAAAAATGCGCAGCTTAACAAAGACAAAAGCGATCGACCTTTTGATCCAGCCTTTACATTTACGCAAAAAGCTTACAACAGCCATCATTCTGCGCACACCAATGGTCCGGGTCAAACGGTTTTTAAGCGCTTCCTTGCATATAAAAACAACATTACTCATACCAACTCCGATACCCCTCTGGTTTTATGCCCCAGCCAATAGTCTCCCATGGCGCCCACGTCCAAAGCGACTGCACCTTTTTCTTTGGATTTTTTCAAAAAACATTTTCCAGCAAAACCCGCTGCGACCAAAACCAGATCACCTTTTTCAACAGTAGACTCGACCTCTGCAATCAACGCATCAATTTTAAATGGCATCGATTGTGCTTTGGTTCTTTCTTTGGGAACTTGTATGGTGACAATATCATAACCAGCAAAGGCTTGTTTCATTTCATCGGAATCGTAATTTGAAATGACGACCACTTTATTGGCCAACGCAAAGAAATCGGTCACTTTTTCTTTGGTGAACAAAACCTGATGGCAGCGATTTTCTGAAAAAACCATATTTGCATGAAATTTGCGCGCATCCATATCTTTTTGCAACTGTTCCATGATCATCACAGAACCGCGTTGATTTCTACGCTCTGTAAAGGATGTGCGTAAGTTAGGCAAATCCGAGACAAATCGAAAAATGCTAGGAATGCCTAGAACATCACAGTCATAAAAGGTTTCAAGAAAGTGATCCGAAAGTTTTTTACGTAAACCATGACTTAAATTGACGCCCCACCATTTCATCTCACGCGACTGACAATCGATCAAAAACGTCTCATCAACATTGCGGATATTCTGAAAACCATAGGTATCGGCATCTCCAATTCGAAGCATAAACATTGGTTTTTGCTCACGCAAGTGTGACATAATTTTATCATACAGCTGCTTTTGCTCGTTTTGATCAATACGAATATCGAGTAGTGTTGTGTAGTTTGCAGACATTTGGCGATATTGTTTTCGTAAATTGTCAATATAGGATTTATTGTCAGCATCCCCAGGAATATCCTCTAAATGATCAAATACCGCTTCCCAATGTTTCTTTTCAGTTGGCGCTGTCTGACCCAAGGCATTATGAATTTCTTGTGTGACTTCATACAGTTTGATTTCGCCATATTTTTTAAGCTCTGGATCAACTATATTTGCAATCACTTTATTCCGGTAGGCCAAAGCCTGTTCGGGTTGTTTTTTCTTCAAGGCCAATTTGATAATACCGATGGACAATCGTAAATACTGATGTCGTCCAAAAAGATAGGCCTTGCCTTCTTTATCTAGATAGGCAATGGCATTGTCTAAGTCTTCTGCCTGAATCAGCTTGGTGATATATTGTGAAGCGATACTACGAAACAATGTCGACGCTTCACGCTCTGCTCGATCATAAAGCGCCTTCCACTCATCTTCTGACACACTACCTTCTAGAAACTGTCGCGCGACATATCGATAATACAGTTCGAAGATTTCATCATATTTTTTGATCTTCTGAAGGAAGTATTCAAATTTATAAAAATCTCTCAACGCATATGCCTCATGGATAATACGCTCATAGGTTTTTACAATTCTTTTTTGCACTCCACCATGGGTTGGCACATCATAAGATAAGAGTTCTAGAAAGGCTGATCGTAGTTCATGCTCTTCAAGTTCTTTTAAATCATCTACGACTTCTTCTAAAAAGTGAATACGGTTCTTTTTCTCGGAAAAATATTTATCCGCAACCTTGTTATAAATATCAAATTTTTCTACATTCTCTTTATAGAACAAAAAGTCGTTCATCAAACGATTGGGCACTTTGGAAAATATTTGACTGAGTTTTGCCATAGCTACATTACAATATCCAATATTTGACGGGTTTTCTGGCCGACCCAATAGTCAGCCATCGCGCCAACATCGACAGCCACTGCGCCTTGGGTTTTTGATACATGTAAAAAATATTTGCCTGCATACCCCGCTGCTACAAGGACCAATGTACCAGGCCCAGCTTGCGCCTGCAGGGAATCTATATAACCATTCAAATGATAAGGCAATGACATATTTTTCTTACGTTCGCCAGGAATGGTCAAACAATGCAAATTTTCATGCTTGAGAACAGCACGCAAGGATGATTCGTCGTGTCGACTTATCACGATCACCTTTGGACTAACCGCAATCAAACGCGCGATGGTAGTTTGATCAAACAAAACCTGATTACAACGATGCTCAACAAATACCGCACCTTGAGAAATCTGCCCTTCAGATAATTCCTTGGCCAGCCGATCCAGAATAACCAGCGAGCCTCTTGAATCCAAAGAATCCAAAAAATTAGAGTTAATATAAGTCATATCGCGAAAAAAACGGTACATACTAGGAATACCAATCACATCGGCATGCCTGACTGTCGTTAAAAACTGATCGACAACTTTATCCTTTATGGCAGGCTCCAAAAGTCCACCCCACCACTTATTTTCGCGAATCTGCCAATCTTCTAGGTTACTGTCTTGCTTGACCCAATGACTTTCTAGTCCATAAGATTCGCCATCGCCGAGTCGAATCAGCGAAAGTGGTTTTTGATCAAGTAAAGCTTGGTGAATCATATTGTAGACAACTTCGCGTTCATTTTTATCTATGCGAATATCTAAATACATTTGATGGTCTTGCCCCAGCTTTTCAAAAATCTCAAAAGCGTGTTGAAAAATTTTTTCTGAGTGTTGACCTGCGCCAATAGACATCGCCATTTCATAGCCTTGCTTCCACAAGGCCGTGCTATTTTTATGATCAAGTCGATTTTCGAGCATCATTTCAACTTCATAAAACACTTCAAAACAGCGAATTTGCGTAAGCTTTCTAATTTTTTCATCACGGATTTGACCCAAGAAATAGGTTTTAAAATCTTTTGCACTATCGTGGGCGTTGTCCTTGATACAAAGCTTAAGAATGCCAATAACAAGATTGATATCTCTTTTGTGAATTCCATGCTTAGAAATTTTTTGTTTAAAGTAAAGCAAAGTATCTTCTAAGTCTGTTTCCTTGATGCTGGTTTTGATCAATTCATTGAGAATTTTTTCGTGCATGGCATGATTTTCTAATCCTGCCTTTTTTTCCAAATCTTTCCATTGATCCAAAAAGGAAGTCGCATCAAAAAACTGGTTAGACAGTAGCCGATAGTACTGCTCGTAGATGGCATCACCATGCTGTAATTTATCAAGAAAGAAGTTTAGTTGTGGACGGTTACGTGATTTATAGGCGCGGTTGACAATTTTGCGCTGCATGTTGATTTGATTAGCACGGTACCCCAAGTGTTTTGGTAATAAAAAATGTAACATCGAAAAAACCGACTCACGTGCCACTGGATCATGCAAAAAATTCTCTTCTTTGAGCAGTTCACGTAGAAAAAGTTCTTTATGGGTTTTAGATCGGAATAAATAATCTAAATGTTCAAAGCCAGGTAAATATTTTTCCATGTGATTTTCATAATCAAGAAACTGCCGAAAGAAAAAATTTGGAAAAATGCGAATAAGTTTTTTCATTGTATTTTGTATGCAAAAGTTTTTACAGGCAAGTCCACAAAAACATCACCTTCCAAGACGACACCAGTCTTGGTATATAGCAGTAGCTATACAACATATAAAAATGACATGCACGCATATTCAAAACATGCCACATAAAGTCAATTGCTGTTAAAATCAGCTATTTCCTCGTATCAAACAAAGTCAGCAATTTGCCTGGTATGATGCCCGAGCCAATGATCGACCATAGACCCTACATCTAGGGCGACACAACCAGCACTTTTTGCTGCTGCAAGAAATCCTTTCCCTGCAAAACCTGCTCCAACCAAAACCAAATCGCCTGGGCGCAGTAATGACAGCAGCGACGATGTATAATCGTCAACATGATATGGCAACGATGTGTTGCCTTGCCTTTCACCCGGAATCTGAAAAAAGGCCACTTTTTCACTTTCAAATAGTGCGGCCAGTGGCGCTTGCGCATACTTTGAAACAATGATGGTTTGGGGTGCCCATTGCATCAGTTTTTTTATTTGCGGGAGTCGAAATACCGTTTGATGACAACGATGTTCGCAGAACACCACCTGCTTGCTTATTTTTTCATGATGATAATCATCGATAAGCTGTCGATGGATGCTTTTTAATCCTCTTTGGGAAACAGATTCAATACGATTGAAGGTAAGATAGTCTTTTAAATTCATCCCGAGGTAATCTCGATAAAAACGATAACAACTTGGTATACCTAAGCAATCTGCTTGGTAATAAGCCTGTTTAAATAACTGGCATATATGATTTCGCGTTGATGATGCTAACGGCTGCCCCCACCATTTGTTTTCGCGCACATTCATATCACCACTATGTTTATCTCCCATAAATGCATAGGACTCCCCATCTCCCAGACGCAATAACAAGTATGGTTTGCTGTTTTTGATCGCATCAGCAATGGCACCTAAAAGCTGATCTTGTTCAGCTTGTGAAAAACGAATATCCAGTAACAAGGCTGAAGCGCGCTGCAATCGGCAGTGATCCACCTTAACTTCATAAAGCAGGTTGCTTTTTCCATAAAGTTGTAGCTTGTCTAAAATATCAAAAGTTTCAATCCACCTGTGGCGAGTCAGTTTTTGAGAGAAAAAGGTATCTAATTTAAAATGAATCTCTGATGTCATCAGTGAAATTTTTTTGTGTAACACAGGAGATGATATTTTTGCAAAACAGCTCTCTTTAAAGTCCCTTGCCTGTTGATAGGATTGATTCTCCATCAATAAATGTAAAATTCCGATATATTTCTGGGCATCCCGAAATTTAAAACCAAAACTTTCAATGCCTTGTAAAAACAGGACAACTGATCTTTCTGTGTTTTTTTCAACAATCAATTGTAAAACCATCTCATGATGAATGACTTTTCTCAGTTTTTTATTTGTTGTCGGTACCCTGTCGTACAGAGTTTGCCAGTCGAGAAATGAAGGTTTATCTCCGAGCACCCTGTCAATATAATGCCGCCAAAACCAAAACTTATGTACATTATACTTTTTAAGTTTTAAGATATTTTCATCTACAGCTTGAATATTTCTTTGATGATAAAATTTTTTGATCTTCCACTCGTAGAAATTTGAAAATATTTTTTGTGCAATCATAGATAGTGATTCTCTTATACCGGTAATGTTTTATCCCCAGCAACTGTATTTTTCATCACACTAATCGAAGGGCAAAGCCTTTGATCCTTACAATAGTTGAAACGATCAATCACGAGACATTTTGCCTCAATTTTTTCTTTTACAAGCTGCGTATAGGTTAGATTTTTTACAAAAGACGATGTCATCATGGAACACGATGTGTAGAAATATTCTGCATATGTATATTCAGAAAAATGGTTTTTTTGGTAAAATCGATTGTTTTTTTCATCATAGGACCCGGGTTTTGTTACGGTATCTACCTGCGCAAAATGAAAAGCCAAAATCATATCAAGCAAGTAGTTTGCACCATAAAATGAATGTGGGTTGAAAATAGACAGAAAAAAAGCATCATGCTGCAAAAACATTGCTTTGATCGCATCAGACCCATCTTCAAATAAAAGGGCATGCTTATGGACAACATGATCATGTTTTGCTTTTGTCACAATATATAGTTTTCTGTTACCACAGGTTTGCTGATCAAACATTTCAACAACCTGATCTATATCGTTACTTTCTTTACAATCTGCCAGCACAACAGTAGGCACTTGCGGAGAAATATCTTGTAAAATGCCGTTTACCGCTGTGTATACAGCAGCCAATCGCTGTCCACAGGTATGATTTTTTAGTACTTTCCGAAGCCCTTGCAATGTCAACGACTGCCTTACATCTTGATCAGAAAAAATTTGTTTGAACGAACTTTCTATTACTTTGTAATCATCTGAGCATATCATGACATCGCCAAACTCCTTTTTAATACCATCAGAATGATTGCCTACGACAAATGTATTGGAAGCCATGAGCTCAAGTACGCGTCTGGAATACATCGTATTGGAATTTTTGACTGAATTCATATTGATGCCGAATTGATATTTCTTATAAATATTTTTCATTTCAGAAAATGGCACGCTACCATGAACATGATTCGTATATTTCGAAGGAAACCGATATTTTCCTTTTCCGTCCAGCCTGTCATAAATATGAATATCTACATAGCGAGAAATCGCATCAAATAAAGCATCAAAATTTTCCGCCCGGATAGGATACTTATAATGTGGGTAATATGTCCCTGCAAAAAAAGCGGCTTGCTCTCTGCTACCCGTCGTCACTGGATTATGTATTTTGGGCTGACACCCAAAGGGGAGCACATATACTCTTTCATGGGCAACAGACTTTTTATAACGGTCAATACAGTTTTCGTCGGTAAGAAAAATAAAGTCAAAAAGTTTTGAAACCCGCATAAACGTAAAAAAATGTGGCGGCACCTCTTTATGCCAGAAAACCGTTGGAATGTTATTTTGTTGGGCCCATGCAATGATCTCAATGATCTCATTTGAAATCTCTGAAATTTTTCCTTTCCAGGTATGATCTTTTCCTTGCCATACGGATTCCACAAAAAGCAGGTCTGGTTTGACCGTTTGACATACGTCTTTCCAGTCATTTGGCGTAACCTGGATAAAATTTGCTTCATACTTAAATGTTTCAAAACTAAACGTATCCATAATGCATAAAATATTCATTTGTTCAAAACCACACTGGATCGCTTTGGCTTTGGTGTTTTTGATCAGTGTAAAGTAAAGACGCATATTTTTTATTGTAACTTTACGAAACCATACTAACCGCTTTGCTGCATTTTTTAATCTCACCAAATGCAAAAGCACTGTATTTTTTACTTTCATCTTCATAAAATTTTAAACATAAAAATCTGTTACCATCCTCTAATGAAAATACGTAGCATAACTCAGACTTCAAATAAAAGGGTTTCTTTTGCTGGTCTGGGTAGAACTTGCAATGCTTTGAAAAAGAGATAATCCACATTCACGAAAGCAATGCCCCATGGTAGAATCAATACTGCCAATAAAGAACAGTGTCCCTTAATGCTTTGCTAAAAAATTGAACTTTGCCTGATAGCTTTTTAATATCTCCACAAGCCATAATCTTCTAAAACACCACATATTCTATATCCATAGAACCCTGCAATCTTAAAGTGTCTGCCACTAGGACACTCTTTCACTAAATTCGGCATAAAATGATTTTCAGCCATCAATTCAGAAGCATAAAATAAAAAACGCTGAGCGAATCTATTGGTATCATGAATAAATTTTGCATCCGGATGTTTAATCATCATTATTTGTGCAAAATTCGTTTCTGTATATTGTTTTTTATAAACATTCCTCCCAACAATCCAACAATTGAAAAAGAGCACTCCACTAACTGCGTATATGATAATTTTTTTTATCAGCAGCTGGGTAGCTGAAAATTGATTCCGTATTGGCGCAACTATACCAAAAACAATCAAAGGGTACCACCATAGCTGTGGAACTAAGCGTGCATACCACCCCGCGCTGGTAACAAAAACAGTAGACAGCACAATCCCAATCAAAATAAAAGAAGAAGGTTTCAAGAAAAATAGAAAAAGCAAAGTCATTAACACTGCAAAGCCAAATAACGGCCCATTACCAGAGTAGCGTATTGTTCCATCTGGCCAATACTTCTGATGAACAAAAGGAACATAACCAACTGGAAGAGGTGGTTTTGAACGATCTCCCTTCGAAAAAACGGATATCACAGTTTTGGAAAATCGATTCTTTTTCATAAAATCGGCATGCACTAACCCCTGCAAAACATCTTTTCCACCCTTCCTAATCGCCGGATAAAAAGGATTCTTTTGTACAACAGTATTTGAAACATAGGGATTAATGCCAAAAAGGAAAATTGATGCCAAAATAGCAATGGAAATAGTTTTTGCAGTTTTAATCCCCCAGGCAAGATTTCCTTCATACCAAGCAAGCAAAAACACACCAAGTAATATACATGATCCAAAAACAAGGCCCGTAAGTTTAATATTGATTGTATAGGGAATAAATAACAATAATATAAATAACAATTTTTTGTCGGTTGTTTAATAATATAAAAGAGATGATGAAAATACGGCAGTCAAGCAGGCAACATGAGGTCCATCCAAATATCCTGAAAAAAACTGAAGGATTGAAGTCGGATTAAGCATCCAAAGACACGACAGCAACAAACTAGTAACAAGCGTATTCTTTAGAAATGTTCTGAAAAAAGCAAATGAAAAAAAACCTGAAACAATCACAGAGAACATATTAACAAACGAAGCAATAGTAGTTTTTGGTAAAAGAATGTACATCGTTGAAGCTACAATCCAATTTGATTTCGCATAGTGGCGTAAATATGAACGGTGGGGATGATCTTTATCACATAAGAGATCTGGAATAGCCGCACACTGATCCCAGTTGTAGACCGGGTTCCAACCTTTGGCTAGCGTGTAGATCCCCTTGAAGTGGTAGTTCCGAGAATCATAAAAAATATCAAACATCTCATTCCCCACAATATAACGCACAACCAGGAGGAACATTAAAACAATAAAGGAGAGTAAAAGCTCTTTCCATTTTCCACCATAAAACTTTCCTACAAGAAAGTAAGCGCTACATACACCAAATATAAAATGAAACTTTGAGATTGAAATACCAAGAAAAAATCCTATCGAACTCAATGTATAGAGAACAGGTGAAAGTAGAACAATCGGTAAAAAAACAACAAAATAATCTAAATTAGATATTTTTTTGCTTAGTTTATATATCATTTACATACTCATTCTTTTAAAAATTCTTTCTGGAATCATTTTGATGACAAACATAATCCACCTCCAAAAAAAAGGCACGTATGCAATATCTTTTTTACTACGGATTGCGTTGTCAATGCCATGAGCGACTTTCTCTGCTGAAGTCCACAAAAACCCCTTGGGAAAGTTTTGAGTCATCGGGGTATCTACAAAACCTAGTTTCAAGTCAACCACATGAACGCCGCTATCATATAAATCATTCCTAAGTCCAGCCAAAAAAGTGGAAACAAACGCTTTCGACGCTCCATAGAAATAATTAGACTTTTTTCCTCTGTCGCCCGCAACTGAAGTGATTACAGCCAATGTAACATTTTGTAAATTTTTCAGCTTTTGAGCAACAAGCGTACAAACTGACACCGTTGCCAACGCATTAAGGTTAATATGTTTTATTGCGTATGAAATATCTTCAAAACACCTTTTTTGATCTGGTAGTGTTCCAAAAGCAACAAGAACTATATTGACTTCTTGAGAAAAAATACTCTGAATAATATTTTCATAAGACTCCGTATCTAACATATCTAACTCATACGCACGTACACTCGAAGCACCTCTAGAACGCAAGTCACTTGCAACTTCATCAAGTTTATCTTTGTTTCTTGCTACTAGCGTCAACTTATGGCCTTCAACAGCCTTTTTACGTAGGTATGCATTTGCAATTGCAGAAGTAGCTCCAAAAACAACAATATGCTCTTCCATTACAAGCCCAATCTTTCCGACTGTATTGAATGGAACTTTCTCCCATAAGTACTTCTCATTCTTCTAAAATTTTTCAGCCCATCTAAATACATTTTTTCAAAGTCTTCTTTAGACAAACGGACATCCTTTGTCAAATACACCCTTCCATTGTATTGCAAAGTAATTTCATCAAGTTTTTTTAGCAATGCAAATACCTTGTCTGACAACTTAAAATCCAAAGCCAACGTATAACCCTCAATAGGAAAGCTCAAAAAGTTTTTATTTGCAGGTCCAAATCGTTTTAAAACAGCCAAAAATGAACCCATTGATGACTCTGAGATGGTTTTCAGAATTATTTCCATCCCTTCTCTTGAAGGGTCAGGCAAAACACACTGATATTGTGTAAACCCCTTTTTGCCATACATACGGTTCCATCTTGAAACTGCATCTAAAGGAAAAAAGAAAGGATCAATATCAATTTCCTTGTAAACAATTTTGGGAAACTGTTTGTGGAAATAAAAAAAATTAAACATTTTGACAAAAAGTGTATTTAGAAACCATGTGGGCATCATGGGCATATGAATCAATTTTTTCTTTGGATGATACGATAAGTCGTTTGAAAGTTTATTATGTTCTCCTTCCATAAAAACACCTCGCCCCATTTTTTTTCCTTTTGCAAGGCAATCAATCCATGCAACCGAGTAGGTTGATTGCTTATATCTTTCAAACAGATCATAAAGTTCACTTAAATTCTTTGCTTTATGGCTACTCATAGAAATTTTTGAACTTTTAATCTGTTTTAAATCAAAAACAACTTCGTCAATGTAACCAGTCAATCCCATCCCACCACAAGTTGCATAAAACAGCTGACTATTTTGATCTCTTGAGCATGTGATCTTTTTTCCATCAGAATCAACCAACGTTAAACTTTTTACGTGTTTTGTAAAAGTCCCTTCACTATGATGATTTTTGCCATGAATATCACAAGCTACAGCACCACCAATGGTAATATACTTTGTACCTGGCACTACTGGCAAAAAGTATCCTTTTGAGACCAAAATAGGCAACAACTCAGCAATAGAAATCCCTGCACATACTTTGATCAAATGTTCCTTTGTGTCAAAATCGAGTATAAAATCACGATGCTTAGAGTTCAAAACTGTGGAAAATAAAGCACTATCTCCATAACTTCTTCCAAAACCTCTTGAAATGAGCTTTTTTTGACTTTTAATACAATCAATCACCTCATCTGATGAGGTTGGACTATACTGAATTGCCTTTATACTTGGGTAAAGCCCCCACCCTGTAACAGTTTCTCGCATCAAACAAGCTCCTTAAACACAAATCGTTTGTCCAAAAAATATTTCAATGTATACCCAATACATAGTCCAATTACGCCCCCGAGATAGCGCATCAATTGGTCTTGAAAAACAAGTTCAAACATCCATTCAACACCCCAAAAAATCATTGTAGTTATCACCCCCATTGAACTATAAAGCATAAAAAGATATGAATCATGCTTCATATTTTTTGTTTGATAAAAAAATATGTATTTTTTGTCTAGTAT
This sequence comes from Deltaproteobacteria bacterium, assembly GCA_020441045.1. Taxonomy (GTDB): domain Bacteria; phylum Bdellovibrionota_G; class JALEGL01; order JALEGL01; family JAGRMV01; genus JAGRMV01. The sequence goes on from JAGRMV010000002.1 coordinate 17,622, forward strand.
GTACTTCACTACAAGACCTGTTATGGTCCCAATAAATATAGATACCTGGACCGCATACAATTGATTATACACCCTCAGGCTTATATCCTGTGATCCAATATTGATTGCTATTGCAAAAAAAGAAAACAATGCATATTTTGTACCCAACTCCATCTACAAGACCTGGATTCCATATTTTGAAAGAACCAGACATGCAATAATGAAAACAAAAATTAGATACCCCTTTGTATCTTTCATCGTGAACACAATTGGATCTTCATCTATCAACCCTCTAGCAGCTTTTAACCAGATTCGACCAACCCAAAAAAGAAGTAAAGGTGCAATCAACCATAACCAATATTTAACTTGGTAAAGTGCACTCATCGCTTCAGAGTTTATATACAAGACAAAAATTAAAACAGAGCAGACGCCAGCTGAAACACCAAAGATCTGTATTATTTCCAGATCACTTACCAGATACCCTCTTCCTAATACGTTTTGACCATTTCCTTCTTTAGACTGATTTTTCTTCAAGATTTCGTTGTTTCTCTTTAGAAAACCAAGAGAGAAAAAAAGAAATATAGAAAATGAAAACAGCCATTCTGACAATCGAATATTTGTGATAACGGAACCTATAATGATTCGATGTGTATATAAAAAGGCCAACACAATCACGTCTAGAATTGCGATAGATTTTAGATACAAACTATAGAAAAGTGTGATTGCCGTATAAATAAACAATAATTTACATAATGCTACTGATTCAAAAAACGATACGACTAATGCTCCACTAAGAAGAAGCATCGATAGCAAAACACCTGTTTTAATTTGAATTTTCCCTGATGCGAAGGGTCTATTTTTTTTTTCCGGATGAGCTCTATCAGATTCTATATCAAACAAATCATTAATAATATAGGTTGCAGATGCTGTGAGCGACATACAGAAAAATGCAACAAGCGCATGATGAAATTTTTCAACTTCAAAAATTTTATGTGATAAAAGCAATGGTAAAAATATGAGAATATTTTTTAACCATTGGTGAATTCTTATCGCTCGAAAAAACTCTCTCATGCTTACCCTCCCTGTACTATAATTTTGTTCAAATTGAATACCTTTATTTCGTAATATTTTTCCTACTGAGGCATTACCAACAAAATACGCGTTCTTGCTATATCGAAAAACTTCGAAATCGCAAAGGTGATCACCAACATAATCAAACTTTTTTTCTCCGAAGCGCTGTGTCAAAAACTTAGATTTAATCGCCCCCTTGAGATTCTTTTGATGATCACTGCAAAAATAACCATCAAAAAGATTCAAATACTTACACACGCCATGGACATTTTTTTGGGTATTAGCTGAAACCAAATAAACGCTAGCACCTTCTCTTTTTTTCTTTCCAATCAACTCCAAGACTTCTTCTCTATATGGAAGCATTTCAAAAGCAATATTTGTGTGCTCTTCGACTTTATGTTTGAAATATTGCCTTCCCCGTAACAACCACCAAGGCATTATTAATAAAGTCTGTGGTCTCTTCTTCACGCTATTTAGAATATTTTCCAACAATAAGTCAGACATCACAAGGGTATTATCCAAATCTACACAAAGAGGTATACTCTTATATACTGATTGTTTCATATCAATCTATTTCTCCCTCAGGAATTTCTTTGAAAAATTAGGCTTAAAAATAATAAAAATACTGATACCAGTATAACAAACTCAACCTTTATAACATGTAGCACATTCTCCTTTTTCCGAAAAAAACAGCTAAATACTTCAACATTATAAGAAACCTTTTATTCATACCGTAGTGCTTTTATTGGAGAAAGTTTGGCTGCCTTTCTTGCCGGGTATAATCCAAAGAAAACCCCGACAAATAATGAAAAAAGAAACGCAACAATGACCCCATACGGCTTAAAAACAATCTCCCACCCCATCGCCGAACGCAAGACAAAACCAGCAATAAACGCAATGACAACGCCAACCAATCCACCTACAAGACCAATAAGAACAGACTCGACTAAAAACTGATTTAATATGTCTCTAGATTTAGCGCCGATAGCTTTACGTACGCCAATCTCTCTGGTTCGTTCAGTCACTGAAACCAGCATGATATTCATGATGCCAATTCCACCTACAATCAACGAAATAAGGGCAACGATTAAAATGAGCTTAAGCATTGTACCTGAAACTTGATCCACCGTATCTTTCATCTCACCATAATTTTTGATGGCAAAGTCATCACTCATACCTTTGCTCATTCCATGCCGACTTCGTAACAACGTCTCCACTTCTTTGATAGCTGGTTTGATCGCCAACTCATCTTTGGCTTGAATATAAAAAAAAGTATAAAAATCTTCACCAAAAATGCGGTGCACCGCTGTTTCGACAGGTACATATACCACATCATCAACATCTCCCCCCCAGCTTGTACCATTGCTCGGCAGCAAACCAACAACACGAAAATTCCTATTCTCGATTTTAATGCTGCGCCCGATTGGGTTTTCTTGATTTTTGAACAACTGCTTATATACAGTTTGTCCAATCACGCAGACCCGCTCTTGGTTTTCATTTTCTTGCTCATTAAAAAACCGTCCATGCGATGGGTAATTGCCGCGCAATCTTTCATACGAAGGGCTCACCCCAATAATTTTTGTACTATAACTGTAGCCTTCAAAAGTTGCAGTTCCTTTTCCCTCATAGGTTGCAGCAAAATCTTTCAGGTAAGGATTGGATTGCACCAACTGTCTTAAAGCGTGCAAATCTTTCGCATTTAAGCGTGTGATGGTCCTTTTTTGTCGGGCACTGCCCTTGATTTTCGGCCATTGTGAATTGACTCTAAATAGATTTGATCCAAGTCGCCTTAACTCATGTTCAACGTTTTTCTTCGCACCTTCACCGATGGCAAGCATTGATATCACCGAAAAAACTCCGATGATAATACCTAGCATGGTTAAAAAGGTCCGTATCCTATTTCGAAGCATGGTCTGCAATGCCATTTTCGTCGTTTGCATCCACAGCCGAATATTAAACCGATCCTTAAACTTGACCTCTGTCGGACTTTCAGCTTGTTTCCGATTTCGATACGTATGCTGTATTTGGTCTTTGACGATCTTTCCGTCCACAATTTCAACGACTCGGTCAGCACGCGCTGCCAGTTCAGGTGAATGTGTAATAATCAGTAACGTTATATCTTCTTCTCTATGCAAGCGTTCAAGCTCTTCAATAATCTCGACCGCCTGCTTTTGTGGCAAATTTCCTGTTGGTTCATCGGCAAGAATAATTTCGGGCTGATTTACCAATGCACGTGCGATTGCGACTCGTTGTTGTTGACCACCAGATAACTGACTGGGGGTGTGGTGCATATGATCCTGCATGCCCAATTGGGCAAGCACCTTCTCTACCCGAACATGATCAACTCTACCCTTTTGGTAGATCATGGGTAAAAGCGTATTATCCTTGGCTGACACTCTGGAGAGCAAATTGAACATCTGAAAAACAAAGCCAATTTTTTGAGCGCGCAAATGGGTAACTTGATTGTCGGAAAGCTCGGTCGTTTCATATCCCACCATCTTATATGATCCTGATGTGGGGGGATCGAGCAGACCAATAATTTGCAATAGCGTAGATTTACCGGACCCAGAAGGCCCTATGATTGCGACATACTCACCTTTATCAATCGAGAGACTAACCTTATCAAGCGCCGTAAAAATATTTTTAGGGTCATCGCCCATTTGGTAGATTTTCGATACATTCTGAATATCGATCAATGCCATGGGTTACTTCCCAAGAAATTTAAAAGGGTTTTTCTTTTGCTTCTTATTTTTAACTGAAAATTTTTCGACTTTGATTTTGTCATCTACAGATAGGCCTTCCTTCACATGTACCTGTCCGCCATAAACGTCGCCTAAAAGAATTTTCTTTTTTTCATCTGAAGCAAGTACTACTGTAACCCTACGATTGGATTGATTGTTGACCGCGGCTGCAGAAACACTTAAAGCATCTTTGATTTCATTGATCGGAATCTCTACCACGACGGACATACCTATTTTAAGCGTCGCTGGGCTTTTTGATTCATCAATACTGATTTCAATCGGATACACATTTACATTGCTCACCGTCGTTGATATCGATGCTATTTTGCTTAACACGCCAGCAAATTTTTCATCTGGCGAAATATCAAATGAGACATAGACTTTTTGACCTTTTTTTACTTTTGGAATATCGACTTCGTCTAGATTACCCCTTATGATCAGGCCTTGATAAATACTTGCAATAGACCCCCTGACCAAGTCGCCGGCCCTTAACTGCATATCGATAATTTTCCCCGAAGCAGGCGCAAAGATATACGTCGGTAACAGCTGCTTCTCCCAATATGCGATTTCTTCAGGACCTTTATGCGCAGCCATTTCTAACATGCGAATACGCTCATTAGAGCTCATATACCCGATTTTTTGTCCTTTGCGCACAACTTGGCCTTCTGTAATATAGATTTTTTCAATACGACCTCCCAAAGGCGCTTGTACTGGAATTTCATTTTCTATTTCAATGGAACCGTTGATATCAATAAGCTGGGTTAATGTTCCTTGTGTCACTGGATATAACTCATACTCCTGTACTTGCGCATTTTTTGCGCTACAAGATACCATCACAATTGAGAGTAAAAACATCAAACCCTTTTTCATCATAAGCCCTTCCCTGCAGCTCTTACCAACGTTGCATACGCAATCATCCAATCTTTTTTTTGTTCTAGTATCTGGGTTTCAGCTGATTTCAACGCATTTTGCGATCGGTTCCAGACCACGAAGTCTTCTAAGCCATTTTTATATTGTTCTGTTGTCACCCTTGAGCGGTCTTGTAATGCCTCTAACCGCAGCTCGGCAATTTCTAGTTTTTTTTGCACTATTTGAAAACGGTTGACCGCTTTTTGGTATTCAGCCTGCAACTTTCGAAGTGTTTGCAAGCGCGTCAACTCACTTTGACTTTGAGTGAGTGCCGCCATACGCTGCTCGTTTTTGTACCGGTTAAAGGCAAAAAGGGGCATCGACATTGAAATACCCGTTGACCAAAAAGGAATGATCGGTTCATCATCGGTATCAATTAAAACAAAATCCATTCTAAAACTAATATTCGGAAATCGGTCAGATTTGTTCATGTCGTATTTATACTGGCTCTCTGCTACGGTACTGGTCTCCACACGATATTCTACATGTTGCGTTAAATCAACGTGCTCAAATGCATCCATTGGAATCTCTGCCGTATAAAAACCATCTTCATCGAGCTCTTGTATATCTGACACAGGCAGCTCCCCAACCAATTCTTGGAGGGAAACCAAGGCTTTTTGCTGATCCAGTTTGGCTTGCAACACCGTCAATCGATCTTCCTCAAAATCAGTTTTCGTAGTGAGATAGACCCATTTATATTCACGGCCACTTTGATATTTAAGTTCCACCAAACGTAAGTTTTTTTCACTTCGGTTGAGAATATTACGAGCAACCGATAGATAATTTTTGGCATACAGCGCATTGGCAAACGCTTCTCGCAGCTTTTGGGTTTTATCCAACAGTTCGACACTTACTTTAAGTTCAGCCTGGCTCAAACGGGCCTCTTCGGCCCGCTTGTTTGCAAGTAAATATCCACCTCGATAAATCGGCGCACTGATTCTCGGTCCGATAAACGCGCGATAGCCACTGCTGGCATCTTCCTGAATAAATCGATCGGCTGCTGCGCGCAAGTCTAGCCTTGGGTAAAGCAGAGACTTGGCTACTGACAGACTCAGTTTTGCTGACTGTGATGCCACAATGGCATTTTGGTATTCCGCATTGTTAGAGACGAGCATGCTATACGCTTGATCATAACTCCAACCGAATGCCATTGATGGCACAAAAAATACAATAATTTTAAATAGATACAATCTCATGCGGAAGACCGATACTATCTGTTTTGGCTTTGAAAACAAGCTTTTTTCGCGTCAATCCCTAGGCTTAGACCCATCTGCAGGTCTGTAACAACAAGACTTTTAAACTTTAGGGCAAAACCGGTTGCCGACCAATGGAATAGTATTGCATTTCTAGTGATTGCATTTGTTCGCGGCTATACAAATTTCGCCCATCAAAAATGAGTGGTGTATGCATGGAGCTTCGTAATTTTTGAAAATCCGGACTGCGAAATTGATTCCACTCTGTCATAATACAAATCGCATCGGCCTTTTCGGAGGCGCTATAGATATCCGACGCTATTTCAATGGCATCACCAAATACCGCTTGCGTATTTTTACCTGCCTCAGGATCAAATACCCGCACCTTTGCATGTGCATCGAGTAATTTGCGAATGATGTCCAAGGCTGCCGATTCACGAATATCATCGGTATTGGCTTTGAACGCCGTTCCCCAAATCGCAAAAACTTTTCCAGACAAATAGCTTTCCCCACCAAAATGCTTACATATCTTTTGGAAGAATCGATTTTTTTGATTGTGGTTGGTTTGCAAAACTTTTTAAGAATTTCTGGCCTGAGTCCTTTTTCATCATAGACCGATTTCATAGCGCGAAGATCCTTCGGGAAACAAGAACCACCTATACCCACACTCGGATACAAGTACTGCGGACCAATGCGGTGGTCCGCTCCCATAGCCTGCCGTACTTGATTGACATCTGCATCCATTTCTTCGCAAAGCTGCGATATTTCGTTCATATAGGTAATTCTTGTGGCCAAATAGCAGTTGGCCGCATACTTGGTTAATTCGGCAGACTCTGGAGACATCATAAAAATACGTTCACTTCGCAAAAAAAATGGCTTGTACAGCGCATGCATTTTCTCCGCCACTTTGTCGCCGCGCGCGCCAATAACAACCCGATCTGGCTTCAAACTATCTTCAACCGCCGTGCCTTCACGCAAGAACTCAGGATTGCTCACCAAATGAATCTTATCCTTACCCTTTTGATCCAAATAAAATCGCAGTTTAGCATTGGTCCCAATCGGGACCGTACTTTTGACTACCACAATGGTCTCGTCGGTTAGGTCTGCAATTTGGTCAATACATTGATAGACATAATCCAGGTTTGCAGCACCATCTGCTCTTGACGGTGTACCCACACATACAAAATAGACATCCATGTGATCTTTTGTCGAAGTCATATCGGTAGAAAATGTTAGCCTACCCTGCTCAATATTTCTGGCGACCAATTCTGCGAGACCTGGTTCAAAAAAGGGGATTTTCGAAGCTTGTAGTTTTTGTACTTTGCTCACATCGACATCAACACAACTAACTTTATTGCCCGTTTCAGCAAAACAAGCCCCTGTAACGAGCCCAACATATCCAGTTCCAATGATGGTAATATTCATAACTCAGCTTATACTATAAATAATTCACAATATTAAGGGGAATCCACGCCCATTGCATATCTGATACAATGAAGGTGTGACATTTTTAAAGTTTGATGCCATGATATCATCATGGCGTTTACGAATATAAAAAATCAAGATTCATTGACCTACCTCATCGCAGGGGGCGCAGGATTTATAGGCTCTCACCTATGTGAAACACTTCTCGAAAACGGTCACAGTGTCATCGCTCTTGATAACCTTGTAACAGGTTCGCAAAACAACATCGAACACCTTGCCCATGATGCCCGTTTTACCTTTATAGAACATGACATCAAAAACCCTATTCCAACCATGGGTAAAATTGACTGTATTCTCAATATGGCTTCTCCGGCTAGCCCTATGGACTTTGAAAACCTCTCTATTGAAATCATGTTAGCAGGATCTATCGGCACATATCATTTGTTAGAATTTGCAAAAGAAAAAAATGCTTGGTTTATGATGGCTTCGACCAGTGAAGTCTATGGTGACCCAGAGGTACATCCGCAAAAAGAAGATTATCTAGGCAATGTCAATTGTATCGGCGTCCGCTCGGTCTATGATGAATCGAAACGTTTCTCTGAAAGCATGACCAATGCATATCTCAGAAAAAACTTGGTTCAAACATCTATCATCCGCATCTTTAACACCTATGGACCTAGAATGAGAGTGAATGATGGTAGGGTTGTTCCCAACTTTATTGACCAAGCTTTGCATCATAAACCCATCACAATCCATGGGAAAGGTACACAAACCAGAAGTTTCTGTTTTGTTGATGATTTGGTCCGAGGCATTATCCGTACCTCTGTGGTTAGACCTGAAACCCCCATTAATCTCGGAAATACAACTGAAAAAACAATACTTGAAGTTGCGGAAAATATTATTGCGTTCACAAACTCAAAAAGCGAATTGACTTTTCTTGATCTTCCAGAAGGAGATCCAAAAAGAAGATGTCCTGTACTAACCAGAGCAAAAGAGATTCTCGATTGGGAACCTGAAATTAGCTTTGCGGATGGAATAAAAAAAACCATCGAATATTTCAAAAACGCCCCCTGATACTTGGAAAAACATCTGTTTAAACGTATTAGGGTCAATCCTTGTCGGCCTTAGTGACTGCTGCAATTGTCTTTTCATAATCGAGAATTTTGGTATCATCGAAGCTTATGTTGCGCTTTTTTACTTTTATCGTACTTATCCAATGTACTTTTATTGGTAATGCTTACGCATATTTTGACCCTGGCATAGCAGCATTTCTATACCAAGTTGGGTATGGACTTATTACAGCTACATTGGTACTGTTTATATCTGGACCCAAGCGAGTATGGGCGTACTGTAAATCTTTTTTTCACAAAGTTCCTGATAAAGTTCCGGAAGAACAAGACAAAGAATAAAGACCTGCATGAGCTATGATTCTTCAAAACGTGTCCATGCATCCTATGTCGACCCCAGCGGTTACCTAACCGCTGATAACATCAAATTTTACCGTACTATTGTAGAACAGCAGGAGTTTTAAACTGAAAAAATCTTTACATACCCTGTCATCAAAGACCTGATAAACGGTGGCACACTTGTAGAAACCCAAAGATCAAGCCAACATTCAAACGTCTTAGAGCATGTGAAGATTGATCCACTAAATTATTGCACTGAGTGGTGTTTTAGCATGTTACAAGACGCATGCTTACAAACCTTGCGTATTCATTTGGAACTGCTTGCATCTGGATTAGAACTTAAAGACTGTTATCCATGGAACATTGTATTCAAGCATACCAATCCAACCTTGGTAGATTTTACTTCGATCACCGCATCAAACCCTAATCGACTATGGGATGCTTACATTCAGTTTGTCTCCCTCTTTTATAGACCTTTAATTCTAGCTTCTTATGGCAAAAAGAAAATCGCCAGATCCTTACTTCAAAACTTCATAAGCGGTATATCAACCAAAGACTTTCTCAATTACCTTCCTGGACGCTATTTGCTATTTCACCCCCTAAAATCATCAAGCGCTTATTTAAGCTTTTTGTTTGAAAAATATGTCGATGCTCATCACGATACAAAAAGAAAGATCGTCAAAAAAATCAACCAATCAACAATGACATTTACACAGCAACAGAAAACACTATTTTGTAAAAAACTGATTCGAAAAATAGAAAAAATACGCATTTCTACTAGCAATGATTGGAAAAAGTATTACAAAAAGCAAGATATTGAACATGATGTTAGTGCAGATCTCAAAATACAGACAATTGATAAAATATGCCAAAAAATAAAATTTCAATCAGCATTAGATATTGGCTGCAATATAGGCCGCTTCTCCATAATCGCTGAAAAATACGCTGAAACTGTTATTGCGATTGACTCAAGTGAAGATTGTATTGAATCGGTTTATACCTATGCTAACAAACATCAAAAAAATATTCTTCCATTGGTTGTTGATTATGCCAATCCACCTGGTGCTTATGGATTCGCCAACCAAACATTTGACGCTTTTTTTTCCCGCATCTCTGCAGATTTAGTTTTATTTTTAGGAATCATGCATCATATTCACATCACTTGCAGACAAAGTTTTCAAACTATGATTGAACATTTGGCATCCATTACAAAAAAATATATGATTTTTGAATTCGTTAGTGCGGATGACAAAAACAACATGTTAATATCCAATGGGAGAGATATAAATTACTCTAGAGATACCGTACTTACAGAGCTATATAAGTATTTTGACGTTGATACTGTACCGTCTGATCGCAGCACACGAGAAATGTTTATATGTACAAAAAAATAGAACATGTGCTACACTTTTCTTTCGCTTTTGGTTTTTTTGGAATATCAACTATTTTAACTACACTATATTTGCTGCAAGATTATTTATTTTTTTCATCAGGCATCGTTGAGCTTGTCGTTTTCTTATTCCCTTTTTTGCTTATTTTTATTCTACTTGGCTTTTGGGTACATACTGCTTTCAAAACTCTTAGCGCTTTCCGATGGATTCAAATAGGAATGATTGCTCTCTTTTTTACAGCTTTTATCTGCGCAATTGGGATGATGATTTTAGATTTTCTAGTTTCATCTCAGGAAAAACTTTTTTACATCTCTGTAGGATTATTTTTAAGCACTTATATCGTCATCACCTATTTATTACAGCGTATAGCTGATAAAAACTTTATCCCTGAAGCCATTAAAAAATTATTTGTTCTTTCTTCATTATGTTTGATCGCTGGCACATTACTTTTTTTTCTCCCCCCACCTTTTTCAACAACTACAAACGAAAAATCTAATATTATTGTACTTGTTTTAGATGGACTAAGTCAGAACATCACATACCCATACAATCAAGATCTACAAGAGCAGGCGGCATACAACTATCTCAACACAAAGGGAGTTACATTTTATCAGGCCATGACGAATGCAGTATATACGCATGGTTTTTTTTCACTTTTTTACTGTGGTCATATCAAAGGGAATTGTAACGAAACCAACCTTCTCAACCACTTTAGTCAACAAGGATACAGAATTATCACAAGCACCTTCCACCAAAATGGACTTCCTGAGAGCAACCGAATTCATAACTACCCAGGACTAAAATCTAAATATATTTCACAACATATGATTAAGCACATCAGTTGGTCACTTCGACGTAATTTCCATATTTTTCGCTACCTCCCAACTCCCAATAGTGCCCGCGTAAAAAAATTTGAAGCGACACTTATGAGTGCCATTAATCCTGAATCGATCATTAACTTACAAGAGGACCTTCCATTTTTACTTGAAAAAAATCAAAGCAATTCATTCTTTCTTCTGTACCACACAACTCGTTTTGGAGATGGATATACTGTTCGAATGCGTGACTCGCTATGGGACAACGAAAATGGAACAATTCGGAGCACCCGAAAATACGATGTCAATAATCCCGAGGATATCAGTTATATTGAGATGCTAAAAAAACGTGACATTACAAATAACCAGATATTTTCTCAAACAGAACTTATGCCTTTTTTGGAATGGTTTGAAAAAAGCCCCTATCGAGAAAACACATATCTTATCGTTACTAGTGATCACGGAAGCACGTATTCTAATGGCAACTTGTGGTATGGCTATAATGTTGAGGAAGATACAGTACGTGTACCTTTTTTTGTTTTGCCGCCCAAAGGCATGGAGATTACAAAAAAAGACCCATTGATCAGTTCTATTTCGTTTCACGATGCATTGATGCAGTTTGCTGAATATGGGGGGCTATCATTCCCATTGATTAAAAGAACCGTGGGTATTTCTCAAAAGCTGAAAATATTTACATACGATGATATAAAAAAATCATTCAAAAAACATGATATTCGATCTGTCGAAACGCTTTCAATGCTTTGCTCTGAACCTGATTATATATCGACTTTTAGTCATATCAATCCATCATCTAAACAATTACAGTGCCGGTGACACCGTCAACAAACGTACTCTATTTCAATATTTTTTTTACTTACGATAGATGAGATCTCATAGCATTTTTCTTTTGCAATGAGAGAAACAACTCTGTCTGGGTTATAAAAATATATCTGCTTTTTTAGTGTAGAACCAAAAAAAACCTTTGCAAGCACTCGGCTTATTTTACCTGATAAAGATATTTTTGATGATAATAAGTGTACAATATGAAAAACAAAATAAAAATACTCATGTATTCTAATCCCCCTATACTCTGACAGTAACACTGACATAAAACTGCCATGCTTTTTATTCCACATTTTTTGCCACTCTTGATCAAGGGGATAAATACTGTCAACAATCGATGCAGAAGCATCTAATACTTTTTTTGTAAGTTCAAAAGCCTCTTGTTTACCACCGGAAGGGACAAGTAAAAGTATGGATTCATTTTGTTTTTTTTCCTTCGGCACCTGACATTAACGCTGCACATATACATACTCTACCTCTGCTGAATTTTCACCAAGCGTCTCCGATAAAATATTAGGTATATCCCCCTTACACATATCTTGATAGACTTTCTCCACCAAAGGATCTTGATAAATTTTAGCTTTATAGTCTTCAGGCAAAAATGGCACCATCGTACCAAAAATATGATTGATCTGAAATGGCATTGACCAACAAGATAGATATACATTCATAAACCGATAAAATTGAATTTTCATATCCACTGAAAAATCAAGTCGAAGAAGTTCATCTAATTTTTTTTCATATTCGGATTCATTTTGAATTTGCAGAACAAACTCTGTATTGTAATACGCAGTTGGGCGTACCATCAACAATGGCTTATTTTTATATAGAAATTCTAATGATGCTGTCGAACCAGCTGAAATAGCATTGTCACAAAGATAATTAAGCCATGATGTTTTAAGCTTATCTTCAGGCTCAATAAAAAGCACATTACTTGGCAGTCCTTCCTCTTTTTTGGCCTTAATGTAGTCAAAAGCCTCTTGTTCACGGCCTAATTCATTAGAGAGATTGGGGTGAAATCGAACAATGCACAAGTGATCTGGTTTTTTTTCAAAATACGCAATGGTGCGATCGATCCAATCATATTGTGATGGAAATTTATGCTTGTAATAATCTATATTGGAATGTTCGTCTTCAGAAGAAGTCAAAACGAGTGTTTTTTGTACATACTTCTGACTTAATGTAGAGAGCTCTTCCCATCTTGCATCTTGTGACTTGCCGACAAAATGATTACCTAGTGTCCTATTTTTACCCTGTTCTAAACTATGAAAAAATCTTTGGATATATTGAATTCTATCAACTGTCAGGGGATGAAGTTTATAGGTTTTATACAACTCTTCAATATGATCATACGCATGAATTTTTTGATTCATATTGAACATAATCGTATTTTTTTCAATCCCCTGCTCTAATACATACGTACGGATACCTTTTCTTTGCGCAATATTTAATATCGTCTGAAAAGGGGACATACGGCCATTGAATGTTAAAATCAAATCAGGCGTGTATGATTCTATATAGTTATATAAGGCATTAATGGTCTGCATGCACGCCAAGAAGGTTTTTTTATATTGTTGCATATGTTGTGGACTAGAAAAATCGATCTTGGTAATCCGTAACATTGTAAACACCGATGACTCTATACAGTCATGCACAGATATATCTTTATAGGAAAAATCTACATATTCATCACGCCCAGATAAATCTGGCATGACAACTTTTTCGGCATATCGTTCCATATAGTCATATCTGACATCAAACCAACTTTGATTGATTTTTTTTTGTACTATACATCGACGACAACGCTTTTGCAGATCACATGTAGCAAGATACCCCCCGCATGTTAAATATTTCACTTGATGCTGATTCGAAGAAAATTTTTCTCCTAAAACCAATTCGTGAAAATTATGTTGTAAATGACCGTAGGGACTAAAAACCAAAACTTTCATGATACGGAACTTTGGTTATTGTTTTTCATGCCCAGGTAGTATACTCCAAGTGCAAACCTTATTGAAAAAATAATATTCAAAAAAACCACAAACATCTAACACAATCTTTTCCCAAAACATCTCTCATATATGATTATAGATTACTGCAGTATTCGCACCACCTGTTCGGCCATTTTTTGCAAACATTGATCGTTAGAGTGGTGACTGTCATTAAATTCGGTTTGCTCACAATTCACATAAGCAGGATTTATAATGGATAAATATTTTACATTTTCATCATCTGAAAGCTGTTTTAAAGCCTGATCCATTTGATCTAGAAGCTGTGCAATTTTCGGGTCTGACTGAAGTATTTGATACGTCTCTGGGTGATATGGTGGGCGAACCAGTAAAATATTTGCGGTCAAATTCTTATATTTTTGCACAAGTTTTTTGAGTCGTTTGATAACGTCACGGTCTAATTCATTCCAATTAGACATCTGATGCATATTACGAGCAAGATAGCTTTCAGCAATCTGCAGTTTTTCCTCAGGGGATGGTAAGTGTTGTTGACAGTTTTCAAAGTGACCATCATAATCTCTTATATAAATATCTTTGATATCATTATCAACAAAGCGATTTATTTGATCTGGCTCACAAAAATCTGATATCCGCATATTAACAAGTCGAGGGACTTGTATCTGAGTAACCCCATTTGATTGAATTACATAGCGTAATGTTTCTTTGGTCGTTACATAAGACAATAAGTCTTTAAAGCGAATCCATTTTTTTTTCATCCACAGCCACTGCTGCAGAAAAGATCGATGTTCATATTGGTATTCAGTATATTCATCCAAAAGAGATTGCCATCGTTCTGATTTTTGGTTTTTATTTAAAAACCATGGATCCAAACCAATCACGATATTTTCAGGAGTACATTGTTTTTTCTCAAGCAAGACATAAAGTGCTTCTAAATCCTCTATGCTGGCTCCGCTAAACCACATATTGAGCATAGATTGCAAAAAAAATGTTTGTTTTAAACCACCAACGGTACTACTCCCCATAATCATGAGCTTTGGGCAAGTCGAGGCAGATTGTAACCTTCCTTTTACCCACAAGCGTTGGTCAAAAGCCCTATCAGATACCAAAATTTGATTGGGTATTTGCTGCGCAGCTAGCTTCAATACAATACCCTGGGTTTTAGTTCCCGCAATGTCAATTTTGGCATTCATCGAAATAATCAATAAGAGACTCCCAGCAAGGGCCATGCAAAAAATCATAAATTGCCTTTTATTGTTCATTATCGTCAAAATTGAAAATATAAAAACCTTGAAGAATAGTTCATCAACAGTACACAAACAGCAGCAACCACCCCCAGGCCTGCGCTTTGATACATTGTAAGCTCTTTCCACTGAATATCAGCAGTATTTTTTCTAGTAAATACAATCCACATAGCAAGCAATACCATAAACAACAGTTGTGGTGTTAACAGCAACCAATCCCCTAGTACTCCATTAAACATCAACAAAGCTTTAAACCAGTATAGTGCAAGCTCGAATGTCCCAGCTCGAAAAAATACCCATCCAAAACAAATGAAAATGAACGTAATCCCAATCTGTATATTTTCAGACAAAGCATCCCACTGTCGTTTATTGTAGTGATAGATAACCAACAAAACGCCATGATATATACCCCAGAGCAAAAAATTCCAAGAAGCACCATGCCAAAGCCCACCCAGCATCATGGTTAACATGAGATTGATTCTTTGGCGCTTCGCGCTACATTGATTCCCACCAAGTGGAATATATAAATAGTCTCGAAGCCACATACTCAGAGTGATATGCCACCTTTTCCAAAAATCACTGGGAGAAAGGGCTTTATAAGGGCTGTTAAAATTTTTCGGAAGCTCGATATTCATCAGTCGCCCCAACCCAATTGCCATGTCAGTATAGCCACTAAAATCGAAATAAATTTGCATGGCATAGCCAATAACCGCTAACCACGCCTCAAAAAAACCACAGAACATCATATTATCGATGATCGGATCAATGATGTTCGCAATTCGATCTGCGATCAAAATTTTTTTAGCAAGTCCCGCAACAAAGAGAAAAATTCCTTCGCGCCACCTAGGATTGATGCCTTCAAGTGCAATACGTTTAATTTGTGGGATCAGCTGGTTGTGCCGCGTTAATGGACCTGCAACCAAGTGAGGAAAAAATGAGACAAAGGCGAAGTAAGCAAAATAGTCTTTTTCTTTTTTGCCATGTCCACGGTATACATCCATCGTATAAGAAATTGTCTGAAATGTATAAAATGAAATACCTGCAGGCAAGATCACTTTCCAGGCTTCAAAAATATGTGACGAATGATTTATATCAATTACGTCAAGTAGCTGTGACAAGGATTGGAGAATCAAACCTGAGTATTTAAAATATCCTAAAAGACTAAGGTTTGCGACCAGGGAAAGGATTAAAAAGAACCTTTTTTTAGCTGGTGTGATGGCAGTAAAAATTTTATTTCCTACCCAAAAATCCAAAGTTGCAGACAAGATCATTGGCAATAAAAACCAGGTATGACCTGCATAGGCATAAAACACAATACTTGTAATACAAATCCAACCTGTAAGCCATTTACCCTGCAGCTGTAGTGCCACTATAAGCACCACTGGCATGAACAGAAGCAAAAATTCTAAGGAGTTAAAAAGCATAATTTATGTAGCCTAGGTTTTGGGTTTCTTTCTATCAATGCATTGATGCAGTATTTTCTGTAAGCAAGTTTTTCGATAATGCATACCATCAATAAACTCCAAACGCTGACATCCAACATCTTGTGGGTTGATATAATTACACAATGTAAATTTCTGGTTTTTTCTCGCTTCAACTGCCTGTTCAATAAAACGTATAAACTCTTGTAATGCTTCATCATAGACTTTGGTTTGTTGAAAAAAATCTAATACTTTCTTTTCATAGGGTGGTAGCACCACAAACACTTCTATTTTTCTATTTACAAAATCATCAAACAGACGCAACAAACCATCAGCGACGATGTGGTCAAACTTCCAATTACACATAGAAAATACACAGCCCTGTATATACTCGTCCACTCTTTGATCTAACTCTTGTATCGTAAGTTGGCGTGTAAATGACAATGGATATATATAACCTCCGTCTCCACGCTTGCCTTGCATTGTAGGTTGCACCTGGTCCAATGGCAAAATTTGCATCTGCTGTGTACCAAAATCTTGAATCACCGGAAGGCTAGAAGAGGGTTGAAAGACATCACCACTTAAGTAATCTCGATATAATGATGCGATTGATTTCCAGGCCATTCTTTGATTGTTTTGATTTAAGGCCCACGGATCAATCAATATCACAATAGTCGATGGCACCTTATCGTAAACAACCACCTGTTGCCAAATGGCCATAAAATCTTTGACGATGGCTGCTGACATAGCGGCATTATAAATCGTTATTCCCATTGCAAAATCACTTTGATTTGCTTCAATGATACGCGAACTTCCGAAAATCAAAACATCTGGGGTTTCAATTAACCTAATATGAGACGTTACAAATAACCTCTCATTTAATTGATTATCTGTAATCCATACATGATCTGAGGGCCAGGCTAACACCTTCAAATTTGCATCTGGTGCTTTTCTATACTCTATTGAAGGTGCTACTTGTGAACGCTCACAGGCAAGTAGGAAGATAAGAAAAACGCCAATGCAGCAACTTATACCTAGAGTTTGTTTGTATTTTTTGGTCAATATCATGTAAAATACGAATGTAATTCATTCTACACGAGAGCAAACAAATGCCCAAACAACTAGATATATGGAAAGGTGATTTTGGCGAGCAATGGGCCATTCGAAACGGTAACACCCAGGAAAACATTAGCAAACGTATACACATGTTTCAGCGTATTTTTTCAAATGTTCCTGAAG
>JAGRMV010000299.1 GCA_020441045.1 Deltaproteobacteria bacterium
CAGCGTATCCCTTGCTCCCAATCCTATAGGCATAATACCGGAAGACGCGCCATGCTCCATCAAAGCTTGCCATACTTTTTTGGCAATCACGACAGGAACATAAATCTCAAAACCATCTTCGCCCGTGTACCCAGTTCTTGAGACAATGATAGCATGATCAAACACATTACAAACCTGAAATTCATAATAGGTAATCGTTTGTACATCCCGGGCAATCAAATCAGAAACCACTGCAGGTGAAAGTGGGCCCTGCACTGCAACCAAAGCATATTCATGGCTTCGGTCTATGATCTCAATATTTTCGGCCGGCTGTTTAAACAACCAATTTAATACATTTTCTTTTCTCGATGCATTGACCACGAGCATAAAATGCTCTCGATTGAACATATAAACTGTACAGTCATCGATGATCCCACCTTGCTCGTTTAAGATCGCATTATACTGGACCTTGCCTGGTTTCATTTTAGATACATCATTGCATGTAATTTTTTGACAAAAGCTCAAAGCGCCAGGTCCATGAATATCTATTTCACCCATGTGTGAAACATCAAATAACCCTACGGCTTGGCGAACATGGTTGTGCTCTTTTACAATGCTGGAATACTGGATCGGCATTTGCCACCCTGCAAAATCAACAAACGTGGCACCAAGTTCTACATGTTGGTCATAAAAAGGCGTTTGTCTCAATGTCATGCGCACGTTCATACCAAAAGCTGCAGCTATACTCTACTGTTTTCTTCATACTTTTGGCTAGAAGCCTAAAGCCAGAAGAGACTCTCACTGCGTTTGTAGACTATATGCTTGAAGCGTATTTGATAAAAGCATGGCAATGGTCAACGGTCCAACCCCGCCTGGAACTGGGGTAATTGAGACATTTCTATTCTCGAATTCTTGAAAATCAATATCGCCAGCCAGTGTTCCATCTGGCATCCGGTTGATACCGACATCAATCAAGCAAGTACCATCTTTGACCCATGTTGACTTAACCATATTTGGGATACCTACAGCAGCCACAATTATATCAGCGTGCTGACAAAGACTTGCTAGGTCTTTGGTTCTAGAATGGGCGATGGTCACTGTTGCATTTTCTGCTAAAAGCAAATGCGCCATGGGCTTCCCCACGATATTACTTCGCCCAATGACAACAGCGTGGGCGCCTTCCATCCTGATATCATACTCTTTCATAAGACGAATGACCCCCGAGGGAGTACAGGGGTGAAGTCCTGGCTCGGCCCGCATCAACCTGCCCGCATTAATCAAATGAAATCCATCCACATCCTTGTTTTCATCCACACATCGTAAAATACTGTTCTCGTCCAAATGTTTGGGTAATGGTAACTGGACCAAGATACCGTGAATATCCTGACGCCCATTGAGAGACTGAATCAGCGCGATGATTTCTTCTTGCGTTACTTGCGCATCTTTATGAATAACTTCTGAATAGATCCCAACTTTTTGACAAGCCTTATGCTTACGTTTGACATAGACATGGGAGGCGGGATCCTCACCAACGATAATAACAGCCAGACCGGGCTTGATTTGCTTTACAGAGATCTCTGCTT
>JAGRMV010000300.1 GCA_020441045.1 Deltaproteobacteria bacterium
GCTTGATTTGCAATTTCACCAAGTCAATATTTGTCACTTCCTCTGTAATAGGATGTTCTACTTGGATACGCGTATTCATCTCAAGAAAATAAAAATTCTTATCTCGATCCATCAAAAATTCAACGGTTCCCACACTTTGGTAGCCAAGCTGCGTAACGGCATCTACAACCATTGCACCAACGCGATCACGCAATTCGGTTGGAACTGCTGGCGATGGCGTTTCTTCTACAACTTTTTGATAACGTCTCTGAATGGAACAATCCCTCTCACCCAAGTGCACCACATTACCATACTGATCTGCAGCAATTTGAAACTCAATATGCCGCGCGCTTTCTAAATACTTTTCTAGGTAAACTCTTCCATCACCAAATGCCGCTTTGGCCTCAGATTGTGCGTTGCGAACAGTGTTTAAAAAATCTTCTTTTGAGCGCACAATTTTTATACCTTTGCCACCACCACCGGCAGAGGCTTTTACAATCAAAGGTAAGCCAATACGATCTAGTTCTTTTTCAGCATCGGCAAGATTATCATCTGAAATTGTCGCACTTGGCAACAACGTCAATCCATACTTCTGCATAACCTCTCGGGAAGCAAGTTTATCACCCATTAGCTCAATATTCTCTGGTGAGGGGCCAATAAACGTAAAACCACATGAAACAACCTGCTTGGCAAACTCCGCGTTTTCCGCCAAAAAACCATACCCAGGATGAATTGCATCCGCGCCAGTAATTTCAGCAGCAGATAAAATTCTCTGGGGCAATAAATAACTATCCGTCGCTTTGGACGGTCCAATGCAAACCGACTCATCAGCCAACTTTACAAACAAAGCATGCTCATCAGCCTTTGAATGCACTGCGACAGTTGGAATACCTAGTTCTTTACAAGATCGAATGATACGAAGTGCGATCTCACCTCTATTGGCGATTAAAACTTTTTTAAACATAAAAAGCCTTATTCAATCCGAAAAAGTTCCTGCCCAAACTCAACCGGTTGACCATTATCAACCAAAATTTCTTTCACGACCCCACTAAAATCTGATTCAATCTCGTTCATCAATTTCATGGCCTCAACAATACAAAGAATCTGCCCTTCTTTTACAGTTTGACCAACCTCTGCATAAGGATCTGAATCTGGAGAGGGGGCTCGATAAAAAGTTCCCACAAATGGTGAAGTGACAACTCTGCCAGAAGTTTTCGGTTTGGCCTCAACTTTGTCTAATGCTAACATACTCTCTTGAGATACGGCAGGAGCATGGGACATCGGTTGTATCTGAGGTGAAAGCACCGTTGAGACAGTCGCGACCTTATTGCGTTCGATACGAATTCTCATATCTCCCTCAACCACTTCTACTTCTTGAAAATCCGTTTTTTCAACGACTCTGAACAGGTCTTTGATCATTTTTATATCCATGCACGTGTTCTATGCTGAAGCCCACAAAATGTCCACTGAAAAAATCTTGCAAAACAAGCTATTTTTTTGTTTTTTTTTTTTTTTTTTATTTTTTTTTATTTTATTTTTAACAAATTTTAATGTTTTTATAATTTTATCTTTATC
>JAGRMV010000301.1 GCA_020441045.1 Deltaproteobacteria bacterium
CTGTTGGTCAGGTTGCAAAACGACAAGCTGTGACCAATCCTGAGAAAACCATTTTCAGTGTCAAACGTTTTATGGGACGTAGATTTGATGAGCTTTCTGCAGAAGACAAAAAAGTTCCATACAAAGTGGTCAAAGACAAAAACGGTATGGCCGGCATTGAGATTGATGGTAAGACCTACACTGCACCTGAAATTTCTGCAATGACGTTAAGCAAATTAAAAAAAGCCGCGGAAGATTATTTGGGTACCACTGTTTCAGAAGCAGTCATTACTGTTCCAGCCTATTTTAATGATTCACAACGTCAAGCGACCAAAGACGCAGGTAAAATTGCGGGCCTTGATGTCAAACGTATTATCAATGAACCTACTGCCGCCGCACTTGCTTATGGTATGGATAAGAAAAAAGACCAAGTGATCGCCGTATATGACTTCGGTGGGGGTACATTTGATATTTCTATCCTTGAAGTGGGTGATAAGGTTGTTGAAGTCAAAGCGACCAATGGTGATACCCACCTTGGCGGTGATGATGTTGACCAGGTCATCATTGACTGGCTGGTTGCCGAGTTTAAAAAAGATCAAGGCATTGATGTTGCCAATGACACCATGGTCATGCAGCGTCTGAAAGAAGCTGCTGAAAAAGCCAAAGTTGAATTGTCTTCCGTACAGGAAACCCAAATCAACTTGCCGTTTCTTACCGCCGATGCCTCCGGTCCAAAACATTTGAATGTGACATTGTCGCGTTCACAGTTTGAAAAACTTGCAGGGCCTGTTATTGACCGCACCAAGACCCCATCGATCAACTGTATGAAAGATGCTGGTGTTTCTGCTTCAGATATCGATGAAGTCATCATGGTAGGTGGTTCTACCCGTATTCCTTACGTACAAAACATCATCAAAGATGTCTTTGGTAAAGACGGTAATAAAACGGTGAATCCTGATGAAGTGGTTGCCGATGGTGCAGCTGTGCAAGGTGGCGTCCTAGCAGGCGATGTCAAAGATGTCTTGCTCTTGGATGTGACCCCACTTTCGCTCGGTATTGAAACCATGGGCGGCGTGATGACCAAACTGATTGATCGCAATACCACCATTCCGGTCAAAAAATCGGAAGTGTTCTCTACAGCAGCCGATAATCAGCCTTCGGTCGATATTCATGTTCTGCAAGGTGAGCGTGAGATGGCTTCAGGTAACAGGACTTTAGGTCGTTTCCAATTGTCGGATATTCCGCCAGCTCCACGTGGCACCCCACAAATTGAAGTGACATTTGATATCGATGCCAATGGAATCCTCAATGTTTCGGCGAAAGATTTAGGTACGGGGAAAGAACAAGCAATCAAGATCACTGCCAAGTCGGGTCTTTCAGAAGATGAAATTCAGCGCATGGTTAAAGATGCTGAGCTTCATGCAGAGGATGATAAAAGGAAAAAGGAAACTATCACTCATCGAAATAGTCTGGATAATTTAGTTTATCAGACGGAAAAATTGATGGCTGATAATAGTGAAAGT
>JAGRMV010000302.1 GCA_020441045.1 Deltaproteobacteria bacterium
GACTTATATTTTCAGCCCACATACATCGACCGCACCAAGATATCTTACAAAGATTCTTCATCAAATTTATGATTTTCTGTAATCACATCGTGATTGTACATCCCTATACGTAATTTTTTGA
Source organism: Deltaproteobacteria bacterium (assembly GCA_020441045.1). GTDB lineage: Bacteria > Bdellovibrionota_G > JALEGL01 > JALEGL01 > JAGRMV01 > JAGRMV01. The sequence goes on from JAGRMV010000302.1 coordinate 122, forward strand.
CATTGGTCTCTAGTGCCTGGACAAAGATAAGAACAAACAATACAACCAATGTTAACACAAAACTCTCAGTAAACCTCTCCATACCAACATAGCACCCTATGGTCGCCAATGCCCATATCACAGCAGCAGAAGTTACCCCCTTAACATGACCTCTTTGGTTCAAAATAACACCCGCGCCCAAAAAAACCAATACCCGAAATGACTGAACTGATAATACGAATAAATAATGCAGGGTCTGTGGTCAGCGTCATACTCATATGCACAAAACATGCTGTCCCAAGACAAACCAATGATGAAGTTCGAATACCTGCAGGTCGACCTTTAAGTTGTCTTTCAAGTCCTATGCAAGAACCGCAGGCAATAGCTACTAGAATCGTTTTAATAAAGATAAAATCCAACATATTGTACTGCTTCTACGTGTATTTTATTTTTTCGTCGATGAATTTTATTTTTTCGTCTCAGTTTGGCTTGAATGATTGCGGAAGATTATGATCACATCAGGGTCTCAATATTTCTCATCCTTAAAATATCATGTTCAGATCAGATTAATGGCATCCGTATGTAAAAAAAGTCGTAACAAACATGCAGTGGAACTATTTTTCCCCCAAGAATGCGATGAAAAAACGCGTCAAAAAAGCCCGTCTCCAACCCCAAAAAATGCATCGCAGCAATATATCAAGCACAACCCTCTTCTGCATGCCTTTATTTACAACAACTTAACGTGGGTGAAAAAAACTAGCCCTTTCTGATACGAAATATTCTGCGATTATTCTTTTTCACATAAGATCACTCTTTGCTTAAACAAATCGCTAAAACGGCATGATATTTTATTCCTTCACACATCCAAAGCATCCATATGTTATAATCCTACTATGTCGGATGCAGATCGCAGAAGGGACGGACAAGACCGTGCTGATGTTCAAATCAACGTTAACCTGGCTTCCCTTGGCCCTTATTACTTAAGTAAACTAACCAATATCTCTGTTGGGGGCGCATTTATTCAGCATCCTAATCCTGAGCCTGTGGGCACAGTCGTAAACATTTCATTTAAACTCCCCAATGATGATAATTTGATCAAAACCAGAGCCAAAGTTGTATGGAAGTACATCCAAGGTGGTAAAGCACTGCCCAATGGCACAGGTATGGGCATTGAATTTGTCGAAATATCAAAAGATGCTCGAAAACGTATTTTGGATTACATCCAAAATATTCTTAATGCTGACCATGATACCACTGAAGTCAGCCCGATTGATACCAATCGAGAACATCAGAGCGTATAAAGACCATTTACACAGCTACTTGCCAATCATCGCAAGCACCTGCCTATTTGCATCCAAAAAATCATAT
>JAGRMV010000303.1 GCA_020441045.1 Deltaproteobacteria bacterium
TATCGAAGACCAATGTACGGTTCCAGCAGCATATGTTACGCTTGACTGGCAGCTTCCTTAAAACGACTGACCACAAAATCATGATCTAGGCTTGCCAAAAAGAACCCCGCACGTGGGCCTTTTGTCTTACCAAGAAGTGACACATAAACCGCTTCAAAAATTTCTTTCGGTTGCAAGCCTTTGGATTCTTTGAGTCCATACAATACATTATGTACTTCTGAGGCATCCATATCAGGTTGCAATTGTTTACTGAGTTCTTCCAGCCCTTCTCGCTGGATATTACTAAGCTGCGCAACAAGGGTTGGCATCGTCTGCTGAATTTCAAACCGCATTTCTTCTGGGGCAAATTTTTGCAACCACTTTTTAGCGTAGGCAAGCCGATTCTGTAAAACTTCGCGATCAGGTTTTTCATATCCAGCTCGCACTAAAATAGCCTCTATTTTTTCTACATCCCCTTGCGCGGTTTGAAACAAACTGACGATATGTTTAAATGGCACGCCCAAAGGTGGATGCGATGAAATCTTCGAAAGTTCAACTGCGCGATTGTTTCTTGTTTTGACTGAAGGGTCATCAAACTCGTCAATCAACGTCAACATAGGCAAACCTGGATCAAATGTAATTCTTTTGGTCGGTTTCACCCGCGTCACAGAATACTTAAGAACTTCAGCAGGCATGACATCCACCATTTCGGCAATTGAAATAACATTGCCTTTGCTCGAAGACATATCCCCTCCTCCACTTAAACTGATCCACTCGTAGACTGCAGGATAAGGTGTGGGGTAATCAAAAACCTGTTGTGAAAAATGTTTGGCGGTATCATACGACCCGCCTCGCGAAGCATGGTCTTTACCAAATGGCTCAAATGTAACATTTAATATTTGCCAGCGCGCCGGCCAGTCCACACGCCAAGTGAGCTTCCCCCCCCCGGCCATGGAAACCTCTGATTCAAAACCGTCTTCATTGACATACGCAACGGTTTGTTTTTCTGCATCAAAACTCAGCACACGATTGCCTGTCATTTTTTTGGTTTTCTCACAAATAGGCACAAACGGTGACCAATGTTCGTCCATTTGTTTGCCGGTGATATCTTTTAAAATTTTTTTGATGACATCGGTCTTTTGTAAAGCTTTGATGGTATTTTCGACATAGCGACCTTCTTTGTACATTTGATCCGCACGGACCACCTCGACGTGAATATCCAGCTCTTGCAATGAACCTAAGAAAGGCTTCAAAAAATAGTCAGCATAACTTGGCTCACTATCATCTGGCGCGGGAATTTCTGACAAAGGTCGACCGACAAACTCAGCGTATTTCTTCTCGTCCAAAAAAGGATAGACCTTTCTTAACGGATCAAAGGTATCGGCAATATAATAGAACGTAACAGCTTTGCCTTTTTCTTGCAGTGACTTCACGACCGCATCGGCGGTGACCACTTCGCGCATATTACCAATGTGAATATGCC
>JAGRMV010000304.1 GCA_020441045.1 Deltaproteobacteria bacterium
TCTATCTTGCAGGCAAGGGAAAATTTTCATCTTCAATATATCTATTTGATATTATTGATATTTTTTTAGGTGCATTCGCGCCTTTTGGATTCCTTCTTGTACCCAAGGTCCCATTTGTTGTCCAGTAGGAATGTGCCCGGCTTGATGCAGAGCTTCGATTTGATCCAACGCCTGCAAAGCGATATATTGCCCCAAACTACGCATACGCCGATCTTTCAAATCACTTTCTTTGGCTTCAATGGCTTGTAGTGTGAATTGAAACGGATTTTGATTCATGATTTTAGGACCTAAAAATACCTTCACAGGGTCAAGTCGAAAAGTTTGCAAATGTATTTCTTTAAGCCCATAGTCCGAATGTCTCCCAGACTGGTTCCATAATTTAACAAAGTTACTGCCCTGATTGGTTTGCAAGACAGCAAGTTCAATATTTTGAAAATGAATTTCATCAAGTGTAATCACTTCACCACGTAGGGAACGTGGGCCCCCTTTGATATCGATACGTTCGATCAAAAGCGCATTGGCCCCCATAAATCCTGGTGGATTAGGAATACGGACATTTTTAAGGTATCCATTGCCTGTAAATGCATTGATATACGCACTACCAATGTTAAGACTGCTTGTTAGATAGGGATTCACAATATGCTGTAAACTTTTCTTGAGTCGAAATCCGTTGAAGTACCCTGAACCGCCTATAATTAAAACAAATGCGCAAACAACAATAATAAAACTTTTTTTGTATCGAGCCATCTTTAAAGTCATCATAGCAAATTCATGCAAAGTACGCACGCAATGAGATGACGAAAAAGGCTACACAGATCATAGGCAAGCATGCTATAAGCAACCCATATAAAAACATTCCAGACATGGAGAAACCTAAAAGGGAGTACAACATGAAAGTAATCAAAAGAACTAAAGAACACACCATTTTTCAAAAAAAATCGGGTCGTTACGCAGTCAAAGATGCCAATAAAAAATGGATCAATGCTGATGAGAAAGTACGTATTCTTGTCGCAGCAAAGCTAGTTAAAATCACACCTGCAAAACCAAAAGAAGAACCTGCCGCAGAAGTGCAAGCAGAAAGCACTGAAGCTACAGAAGCATCTGCTTAAAAAATCCATCGATATATTTATTGAGTTCAGTACTCATATGAAAGCCATCACACAGTTTGTCTGATGGCTTTTTTGTGGCCATCAAAAGCTCGATCCTGGCTGTTGCAAAAAAGCAATCTCTTCAGGCGTTGATGTTCTTCCAAGAATTTTATTCCGATGCGGGTATCTGCCAAATCGGTCAATGATTTTTTTATGCATCATTTCAAACTTTAGATTATTTTCTAACCCCGGCTCAGAAAACAAAACAACGGCTTGCTGATGGACATGTTTTGATTCTGAATGCATCAAAGGCAAGTACAAAAATGCCTTTTGCTCCACAGATAATGCATCTTGAATC
>JAGRMV010000305.1 GCA_020441045.1 Deltaproteobacteria bacterium
AGCAGGTCTATGACTGGTTTTTTCAAAAGCGGGTGTTTGATTTTTCCCAAATGTCGAATCTGCCAGATGGTTTTCGCCAAACCTTAATCGATACTTTTACTTTTCCGAAATGGGAGGTGGCAGATCAAGTGTCCGTTGATGGTACCGTCAAATATCACTTTACATTGGAAGACGGAAAAAGCATTGAGTCTGTTTGGATCCCTGAAGAGGACCGTGCAACCCTTTGTGTATCCTCGCAAGTAGGGTGCGCACTAAAATGCCAATTCTGTGTGACTGGTTTGCAGGGGTTTTTGCGTAATCTCACCCAATCTGAAATTTTAGAGCAAATTCGATACATTCAATGCGAGCAAGGTAAGAAAATTTCCAACCTTGTTTTTATGGGGATGGGAGAGCCCTTGCTCAACTACGAAAATCTTTGCCAAGCCATTGATCTATTGAAACACCCGAAAGCGTTTAATTTTGGGCATCGTAAAATTTCCGTATCGACCGCAGGCACGGTCCCTAAAATTTTACCTTTTATTGATCGGACCAATGTATCATTGGCCGTCTCGTTAACAGGTTCAAACAACGAAAGTCGCAATCGTTGGATGCCGATCAATCAAAAATATAACTTAGAAGTGCTCAAAGAAACTTTACTGCAGGTGCCGCAAAACAAATGGAAAAAAATCATGTTTGAAGTGGTGATGATTGCAGGTGAAACTGATACCCCTGCACAAGCCAAAAATCTTGTAAAATTTTTGCAAGGCATGAAAGCCAAAGTTAATTTGATTCCGTACAATGAAAATAGCCATTTCCCTCATCTCAAAGCACCTAAAAAAGAGGATTTATTCAAGTATCGAGATATTTTGATGAAGGCTGGCTACTATGTTTCTATTCGAAGAAACCGTGGTGAGGATATCATGGGAGCTTGTGGACAGCTAAGCTCACATTTGAATCAAGCAAAGTTGTAAAAAAGCGATAAAAGGCTGTTTTATGGCGATAAGGTGTGCAAACCCTGGCGCTTTTGTGGTGTTATGATAAAGATGTCTTGTTTGAAATGGTAAGGAGCGTTTTATGGCGGATAAAGTATTGGGTGTCATTGGTGGTAGCGGCCTATATGATATTGAGGGCTTGGAAGGTATTGAAAAGCATAAAGTCGATACTCCATTTGGAGATCCTTCTGGCGAATATATTACAGGTAATTTAAACGGGACCAAATTGGTTTTTTTACCCCGTCATGGCTATCAGCATCAATTTACGCCGAGTGAAGTCAATTACAGAGCCAATATTTTGGGCATGAAAAAATTGGGTGTGGAATACATTTTGAGCGTCTCTGCCGTCGGCAGCCTGAAAGAAGAAATTGAGCCTGGACATATGGTATTGCCTGATCAGTTTTTTGACCGTACCAATAACCGTGATGCCACTTTTTTTTGCAATGGCATTGTTTCGCATGTACCGT
>JAGRMV010000306.1 GCA_020441045.1 Deltaproteobacteria bacterium
TGTATTGCTTGACCAGGTACCACTGAACCATGAAAGGTTTTCCAAATATTGCCGTGGCATTGAACACAGTGGCTTGTTTATAGGCTTTTGATGAGGTGATTAATCTTCACCTTGGGCCATGCTATAACAGCGTTCACCATCAAATTCCCATAATTTTTCAATATGCATCCATTCAAATTGCTGGCTGATTTTTTGTGTCAAATGTAGAATATCCGTATGCGTAGCTTCCGCAGTAGTGTCACGTACGATGAAGCGGCAGCGCCAATGGTCAATGCAGTCTGTGTATGTGCCCATATCTGGGTAAACTTTGGTACCTCGGTTCGAGATCATTTTGAGTTTAAGTGGGGTTTCACTGCAGATTTTGTCCAAGGCCTGACCGACTTCAATACTGGTTTTTTCAGATTCAACAAAAATATCTGCGCCTGCGCATCTTCGGCTTTGAACTTTCACAAAGTCAATATTTGTATGAACCTCCGGCATCCGCATTTTTTTGGTTTCTCGTACGACCCAATTTGAAGGTGATTTGCCAAGGTTATTGATGATGGCTTTGGTAAACGCAGAGGTTGACACATATCCCTGTTTGTTTACATCGATGGTGTAAACACCTTGTTCCAAGGTATATAAGATCGATTGTTGAATCTGATCTGCAGCTTCCATTTCACCAATATGTCGTAGCATCATAACTCCAGCAAGAATTGCCGCAGTCGGATTGGCAATGTTTTGTCCAGCAATATCAGGCGCACTACCGTGGACGGCTTCAAACATAGCGGCATGCTTACCAATGTTAGCGCTTGGCGCAAACCCTAAACCACCGATCAGGCCAGAAGTAAGATCCGATAAGATATCTCCATTCATATTGGTGGTCACAATGACATCAAAGTCTTCTGGGTATCTCACAAGCTGATGCGCGCAGTTGTCAACGATGATATGTTTGGCTTCAATTTCTGGATACTGTGGCGCGATATCTTCAAATGTTTTTTTCAACAATCCTTCAGTAAATTTCATGATGTTGGCTTTGGTCGCGCAATGCACTGTTTTACGACCTTCTGAAATGGCAAACTCAAAAGCGAGACGAACGATTTTTTCACAGCCTTTTCGTGAGATCAGTTTTAAACACTGGGCAACACCAGGGGTTTGCATGTGTTCAATACCAGCATACAGATCTTCAACGTTTTCACGGACGACAACAAGATCGATGTTTTTACCGCTAAAAGGTGTTTGCACAGATGGCAATTCTCGGACAGGTCGAATATTGGCATAAGTCTCAAAAAGTTTGCGCAGCGTGACATTGGCAGATTTTTGACCGTAACCCACAGGGGTCTCTAAAGGTCCTTTAAAGACAACGCCATTTTTTTTGATCGAATCAATGGTTTCTTGTGGAACGCCTGATTGAATATCTT
>JAGRMV010000307.1 GCA_020441045.1 Deltaproteobacteria bacterium
AAGATCCTGCCCAACCCTTGGCCGATCCCAAAACATCTGAATTTGAAAATCCACCGACCGCGCCAATAAATTGAATATCTTTTAGATCCTCTCGCCCTGCGATCAAGTCGGTCATATGAACATCACGTACCTCAAAACCAGCCATATACATGGCGTTGGCCATCTCGCGCTCGGAGTTGCTGCCTTTTTCTCGAATGATTGCCGCTTTGATGGGTGTTGTTGTATTGGGTTTTATCGGTCGTTTCCCAGAAAAGTTTTCAGGGAAAGTAAATCGAAGCGGCTGCTGCTTAAAGTTTTGCTTGCGCTTTTGGGCAGCATGCTCACGGGTTTGTTGAAGATCGAGTAAATGCGATGTTTCGTACCAAATATCACGCATGCTATTTATATCTAGAGAAAGGCTTTTTTGTGGGTGGGTTAATTTGAGTATACCGTCGGTAGTGGCGTGACCAAGTTCGATAAAATCGATATTTTGCGCGTGAAAAGTGTCAGCTAGTTCTTCTGTAGCTTGCAAAACAATCGCCGCGTTTTCATTAAACAAAACTTTGATCAGGTCGTGATCGATGGCAGTAAGATCAATAGAGGCGCCTAAATCATTATCGGCAAAGCACATTTCAAGCAAGGTGGTGATAAGACCGCCAGAGCTGACATCGTGTCCAGCTTGGACTTTACCCGCCTTGATCAGATCTTGAATTGTATTAAAAGCGTTTTTAAAGTAGGCCGCACTTTGTACACAGGGCGCCTGACGGCCGATGGCGTTTCTTGTTTGCGCAAAGGATGAACCACCGAGTTTGCAATCATCCTGACTTAGGTTGAGATAATAGATGGGACCATTATTTTTTTGTAAAACAGGTTCAACAATATTTTGAATATTATTACAGTGCGCAACTGAGGAGATAACAACAGTGCCTGGCGCAATGACTTCTTCCTGCTTGTATTTTTGTTTCATTGAAAGCGAGTCTTTACCGGTCGGGATGTTGATCCCTAAAGCAATGGCAAAATCTGCAATGGCTTCAACGGCCTGGTAAAGTCTGGCATCCTCACCAGGGGTTTTGCAAGGCCACATCCAGTTTGCAGATAAAGAAACACTTTCCAGACCTTTCTCCAAAGGGGCCCAGATGATATTGGTTAGTGCTTCAGCGACACTGTTAACGGCACCAGCTTTCGCATCAATAAGACCAGAAATAGGACTGTGACCAATGCTTGTAGCTGTGCCATGGTTGGACTCATAGTCCAAAGCCATTACGCCGACATTGTTTAGCGGAAGTTGTAAAGCTCCAGCGCATTGTTGTTTGGCAACGTGGCCACCAACACAGCGGTCTACTTTATTGGTCAACCAATCTTTACACGCAACGGCTTCAAGTGAAAGCACTT
>JAGRMV010000308.1 GCA_020441045.1 Deltaproteobacteria bacterium
TAATCAAAGGAATCCGCATATACTTGCTTAATTCATGAATAGAAGATTGCTGCGTATGGCGGACAACAACCAAATCTGCATAACTATTAAACATTTGTCCAATATCAATAAGCGATTCGCCTTTTGCTACACCGGTTGTTTTTGCATCTGCGACACTGATTGTTTTTCCTCCCAAACGTAGCATTGCACTCTCGAAAGAAAGACGTGTCCGTGTACTGGCCTCAAAAAAAGCTGCCGCCATAATTTTATCACCTAAAATATCAATCGACTCTCGTTTTTTGTTTTGCAGATAAGCTGCAACTTTGCACAATTCGCAAAGTAAATCTTTATCAAATAGATCTGCTGATAATACCGATGTGTAGGAAATTTTTTTAATCACTTCCAATGTAATTTTATCTGTGTGTTGATATACCCTTAGTGGATCAGGACAAAGACCTACAACACCAGTAGGCTGAAGAGGTTCAACATCATGGACAACTTTTGCCGCTGGTTTAGCTACCATATACTTTTTCCTTTCCATTCTTTCCATAGTGTAAAAAGCAAATAGCAACTGGTAATTACACACCAAAGCAGCGCAACATAAACAAGTGCTTTCAGAAAAAAAGAAGAAAAAATCATGAGATTTCCTCTTCTTGCAATATATTCCAATCAAAAGCTGACTTTGACAAATACGTAAACAACAAGACGCATACCATTGAAACAAAGGTCGCAATGAGAGTCGCAACATACCACCCAATTTGAAAGTAACAGATTAAACCAGTGATAGAGCCCAAGACCATTGCAGAAATGGCGCCTTTTTGATTTGCTCGCTTCCAGTAAAGACCCGTAATAATTGGCCATATCATGGAACCCACGAGGGGACCTGCAAAAAACAGAACCGTAGCAAGCGAACCGATTTTAGGTACACATATCAACCAGGTAACACTACCGAGAACAAGAGTAACAATCTGCGCTGTTTTTTTAAGTTTTGCTTGCGTTGCTTTGGGAGAAAATATTTTCCGGTAAATATCTTCGGTAACCAAATCAGCCGTTGCCGCAAGCAAACTATCAATACTAGATGCAATAGAACAAAAGACGACAACAAAAACAGCAATTGCACCTATTTTTCCTAAAACCGTAGCAATGACCAGCGGTCCCACCATATCAGGAGAAGGTATGCCGATGCTAAGTACGCCACTTCCCATAGCGATAAAACCAGCAGCAATCGGTATTGGAAACCAAATCAAGCCAGAAATATAAAATGCTTTAGACTCAAACCCTTTTCGAAAAGCAAAAACCCTACTCCACCAAACGTTGTTATGAAAAACCTCTCCCAAACCAAAAAGAAGGTTATTAAAGATTGCCATAATCGCCGCAG
>JAGRMV010000030.1 GCA_020441045.1 Deltaproteobacteria bacterium
AAAAGAATAAGAAAATTAGAAAAAGTTCTTGAGGTGGCTGCGTAATCGCAATGATTTAAGTGCTCATAAAAAAACTTTCGGGAGCGGATAGCTATATATTTGAGACTTATTATATTTCTGAGCTGTTTATGTATCCATAGTGAGAACTTGCGCAGCTATCGATATCGAACGTAGGAATACATAAACAGCGGTTACAATATCAGTTTAAGTCTTTATATTTGCTTGTTATATGTATCAAATATAAAAAACGCGTGTAGAAATAAACCACTCTATAACTTTTTTGATCATTTCATAAAGCCGATTTCCATTTGATTTCGATTCTTCGGTTCAATTCTCTGCCTTGTTGGGTGTCGTTGGGGGCGATGGGGTATTGTTGACCGTAGCCAATACTGGAAATGTTTTCTTGGGGTAAGCCAAATCGAACCAAGGCTTGTTTGACTGTTTCAGCCCGATTTTCAGACAACTGCTGACTGTCCTGCGGAGTTGCATGCGCATCGGTGTGGGCTTCGATGGTGTAATGCAATTGGGAAAATCGCTTCAAGGCACTGGCAATTTTATCCAGGTACTTATAAGAATGTGCACTAAGCTGGGCAGTGCCAGGCAAAAAAGTGATATGCTCAATGATCCCTCTGGCAAAATGCCGCACAGGGCAGCCCATATGATCGACTTTTTGGGTTTGGGTGCCAGGGCACAGATCGGTGTAATCGGGCACCAAATCACCGTCAAAATCTAAAGGGCAACCGTATTCATCAGTCGGCATGCCTTCCGGTACGTTTTGGCAGTGTTGGGGTTGGATCAGCCCCGGTTTTGTTTTAGGTTGAGTCGTTGTGAGGGGTTGTATGGGTCTCTCACGAATGGATGTATAGGGACCAAAATAGAGAGATGTGCCTACATAAAAAGTCCAGTTGACCTGTGGCTTACTCTCTAAGGCTTTGACGTAGATAAAATCAACATCAATACCAATGCGGGTGGCGATGATTTCATTCCACCTGGTTTGCATGCCACTGCCTACACTTAATAACATGCCTTTGTATGTGTCAATTTGATCCATTTTGGCCCACTGTCGGCCTGCGCTTGCTATCACATAAGGACTAAATGACTGTTCGAGGAAAAGATAGCTTGTTTGTATACGTAGTGAACGTAAACGGGCTTGTTCACTTAGAATTGAGTTGGTTCGTGCATGCTGGTACGCAAGGCCAAGTTGGAGGCGAAAGGGAAAAGTATAGCTTGTCGCCAAACCAAGAGCTAGGGCGTCATCGATTTGCGCAACTCCGTAGGTGTCCAGGGCAGTATATCCAGCTTGCAGATGCAGCTGAACGCCCTCATGGGAATCATTTTGGCATTGTCCAGTTGTAGGCAAGCCTGTCACGATAAGCAAAAGTAAAAATAGATATACCAAATCTATATGTATTTTTTTTATCAAAACCTTTATGTACAACTGTTTCATCACACGTAATAGAAGCAATATCAATGCCAACATTATTTTAAGAAAATTTTGGTGCGGGGTCCGATTTGTTCACGAATTTTATGAAAGGAGTCCAGTGACGGATTGATTCTATAGGCATCATCCAAAGGCAGTACAGTTTTAAATTGTCCCGGAATATCCATATGTAGGTAGACGGGGCAACTACCCTTGATCGATGGCAAAATATTTTTAAGTTCTTGCAGCTGCTCTTGTTTGACTTCCAGCGCGTCGACTTCAATATGAACGTGCCCATCAAATAGCGAGGGCGCTTCATCCAAAAAGCACATTTCATCGACCAAAATTTTGGCTTGATCTTCTTGGATATCGACTTTGCCGACGACAAAAACAGGCTTTTCTTCGGATAAAAGATGATGGGTTTTTTCAAAGGTCTGTGGAAACAAGACCATCTCAGTATTGCCATGCAAATCCTCAAAATTGATAAAGGCCATACGTTTGCCTTTTTTGGTGGTGATTTCTTTGCAGCTGGCAATGGCTCCACCCAAACGTACGACCGATTGATTTTTCTTTTCGTGTAAAGTGGCGGTGGTTGTATTGGTATACAGTTGTAAAAACTCTTCATATTTTAGCAGCGGATGCCCACTGATATAAAAACCAACCGAATCTTTTTCAAACTGTAATTTGGTGGCCTCATCCCATTCGGCAACATCTTGATTTTTGCTCTCAGGCATCGGCAGAGTCGCGCCAAATAGATTGTCTTGCCCGATATTTTTATCTTTTTGGGCTTTGGCACCAAACTCGATCGCACTTTCCAAGTCCAACATCATTTGCGCTCTGATCTTGCCCAAATCATCGAGCGCGCCAGATTTGATCAGTGATTCTAAAACTTTCTTATTGACCTGGCGTAGGGTAACGCGTTCGCAGAGTTCAAAAATATTGGTGTAGGGACCACCCGCGTCTCTGGCAGAAATAATAGATTCAATGGCATTGTGACCAACATTTTTGATACCGGCAAGGCCAAAACGAATTTTGCCATCCACGACCGAAAAGTCCAAGTTGCTGTCATTGACATTCGGTGGTAGCACTTCAATGTTCGATGCGCGACAGTCATTAAGGTGCGAAACCACTCGATCGGTATTGTTGCTATCCAAAGAGAAACAAGCGGCCATAAATTCAACCGGATAGTGGGTTTTAAGATAGGCAGTTTGATAAGAAATCAGTGCGTAAGCTGCAGAATGCGATTTGTTAAAACCATAGCCTGCAAATTTGGCCATCAGATCAAAGATTTTTTTGGCCTTGGCCTCAGGATGTTTGTTTTTGGCAGCGCCTGCGAGAAATTTTTGTTCTTGCTGGTCCATTTCCTCTTTGATTTTTTTCCCCATCGCCCGGCGCAAAAGATCCGCATCGCCAAGGGTATAATGCGCAAGTTTCGAGGCAATTTGCATAACTTGCTCTTGGTACAGAATAACCCCATAGGTTTCTTTTAAAATCGACTCCAATTCCGGAAGATCATAGACAATGGCAGTGCGACCATGTTTGCGGTTGATAAAGTCATCAACCATACCCGATCCAAGTGGGCCGGGGCGATACAGCGCTACCAAAGCGATAATGTCTTCAAAATGGTTGGGTTTTAAGCGCATGATCAAATCGCTCATCCCCGAACTCTCCAACTGGAAAATCCCTTGGGTTTGACCGGCGGATAACAAGTCAAAAACTTTTTGATCATCCATTGGGATCGAAAGCAAATCGATCTCCACCCCTTGCGATTTTTGAATAAAGGTCAGCGCTCTTTGCAAAAGCGTCAGGGTTTTTAGACCTAGAAAATCAAATTTGACCAAGCCAATTTTCTCGACCGCCTTCATATCCCACTGCGTGACGATCTCATTGTTTTGTCCGGTCATCAGTGGCACGTGATTCCATAGCGTTTCATGATCAGAAATGACTACTCCTGCGGCATGCACAGAAGCATGTCGGGGCAGACCTTCAATGCGTTTGGCCAAGGTCAGCAGCTCGTCAATCTCTTGGTCTTTTTGCCGGATTTCATCAAACTTGGGTTCTTTTTCAAAAGCTTCCTCTAGCGTAATGTTAAGCACGTTGGGCACCATTTTCGAAATCTTATCAACCTCGCCATAAGGAATTCCAAGCACCCGTCCGACATCGCGAATGGCGGCGCGGGCTTGCATTTTTCCAAAGGTACAAATCTGAGCGACACGCGATCCGCCAATGCCGGTTTCATCATATTTTTTGGAGACATACGCAAGCACCCGATCACGGCCTTCTTGACAGAAATCAACATCGATATCTGGCATGCTGATCCGTTCTGGATTGAGAAATCGCTCAAACAGAAGGTTATACGGAATGGGATCAATATCAGTGATCTTTAAACTATAAGCGACCAAGGACCCTGCCGCAGAGCCGCGACCAGGACCAACGGGGACGTGGTTGTTCTTGGCAAAATTGATAAAATCTTGCACGATCAGAAAATACCCGGCAAAGCCCATGCCATTGATGATTTCAAGCTCTTCATCAAGACGGGCTTGGTATTGTTTTTCAAGCTCGATTCTGCCTTGGGCATCGATGTTTTCTAGTTTGCACTTTTGATCCAACCGCGCCAGCATGCCTTTTTGCGACAGCGCTTGCAGCTCTTGCTCCAAAGAGTTTTGCCCGCTGGTTTCGTACACGGGCATAAAATAGCCTTCGCGGTTAAGTTCAACATGACAACGCTCAGCTACAGCAAGCGTATTGGTAATGGCGTCAGGATAATCAGCAAACAAAGCTTGCATTTCCTGGGTCGAACGAAAATAATACTGATCGGTGGGAAACTTGACCCGGTTTTCTTCATGGATAAATTTGCCACCACCGACACAAAGAATAACATCGTGGGCGCGTTCGTCCTCTTGGTACAAGTAATGACAATCGTTGGCAGCAATATAAGGCAGAGAAAGCTTGCTTGCTAGTTCAGCAATGGTTTGGTTGATTTTCTTTTGGATCGGCAGTCCGGTATCAAGCATTTCAAGATAGACGTTGTCTTGCCCCATGACCGAGACCAGTTGCTGTAGTTTGCTTAGCGCTACATCAGGCCGATCATCTTGCACATATTTGCCAACAATACGAAAACGATCGCCGGTTAAGGCGAGCCACCCGCGGTGGTTTTTTTCAAGATCGGTCCAGTCAATCCGCGGTTTGTAGTAAAACCCTTCGGCTTGAGCATTGGAGCAGAGTTGATAAAGATTTTTTAAGCCCTCGTTGTTTTCGGCCAAAAGAACCAAGGCATATTGCGGATACTTGGTCGTACGTTCACGTGCATTGCCATCCACCAGGGTGATATCAAGTCCGATGATGGGTTTGACATTGTGCTTTTTGGCGGTTTGAAAAAATTCATAGGCGCCATGCAAATTGCCATAATCAGTCATCGCCACTGCTGGCATACCAAAGGCCGCAGCTTGTTTGCAAAGCTCATCAAACGATAGCATGCCTTTGAGAAGCGAATAGGCTGAATGGTTATGCAGATGAACAAATGACATCGAAAATCTTGCCCTAACGGTTTGAGATTATGGGTTTTTTTTAAAGCCATCAAAAAAAACCTTAGTGATAGCACCTTTAAGATATGTCAAAATTCAGGGCTAAAAACAAGATGATTTTCTTATAATAATGAAGAACGCCTACGTATCAGCCGATGCTCTTGATGGATTATAAAGCTAGTTCGTAAATGCGTAGGCAAAACAATAGTGTACGAGGGGGAAAGTGGGAGGAGGATAAGTTACTCAAAGCGGATGGCTGTCAGCCCTTTATTTGCATTTTTTGCTAAACCTTGTGTTAATATTACGATATGAAGTCGCAATTTCTGGTCATTGTGTTTTTTTGTAGTTTTTTTATATCACCTGCGTTCTCAGCTGGGGTTGATATCGATGATTTTGAACACTGGAATCAGCTTATTAAAGCCCATTTCGCGCAGCTTCTTGACAAAAAACAATTTTCAATCAAACAACCAGCCACCGTCAAACACAAGCAGGAATTTTCCACCTTTGTTTATACAAACATCTGCCCAGGTGAACAAACCATTACAGTTCCAACTGAGCAAAAATCAAGAGAACATCCGAAAGTCGCTGTCTTTGATTGTAATCAAACTGATGTCTCCCTTTGGAAAAAGCATACGTATCCGAGTAAAGAATATGGGCTTAAGTGGCGAGATTATGGCAGTTATTTTCTAGATCAATTGCAAGTCAAACGTCTGCCATTATACAAGCAAGTCACCAAATCATCTCCAAGGTCATACCTAGAGCAACTTGCCTACAATATTTACATTTCAACCGACAACCGAAACATTGCATATTATAATCGGTTTGATCATCGCATCTACATCAATCAATTTCAGCTACAAGAACTCACTGATTTCGAAATCATGTTCTCTTTCTCTCATGAATGGGGCCATCATTTACAAAATATAGGGTCACTGACCAGCACTGTGGCCATCACCCAAAAAAGAGGTACAGACCCAAAAGAACTTCAAGCTGACTGTATCGGGGGGTACATTCTCAGGCATGTATTTGATATTCCCGAAGCAAGATTCAAAGAGTTACCACGATTTTTTAAGAAATTCTTCCTCTTGAAAAGCCAAGAAGATCGAGAAAAAGAAGTTTTTAAAGGGTACAATTTACAAATCAGTCAAATCAATCAATGTCAGAAAGGTTTAACCGGCTGAGGTAATGTAAACATATATTTTGATCAACTGTTATGTATTTCAATAGTTTGAGTAGTGACCAGTTATGGTAAAAGTGAAAACCTAGTAAAACGTCAAGGGCCGATGCTAAGCAAGCGTTCAGTGTATTTGATTTGGCTGATCTATATGAAAGGTGTTTATCAAGATTAGCCTCTGTTTTTGTTATATGAAGAACTTAAGTCGTGCCGAGTTCAAGTTATAATATTCAATTTCATAACGGTGCAGTTTGATAAAGAATAGCAGTCTTGAAGGGCTCTGAAAGAAGCTGCACGCAAGAAGCAAGGAAAAAGTTTCCCGATCCACCACCATTTGTATTGTTCACTTCTATTCCCATTCAATTGTGGCCGGTGGTTTAGAGGAGATATCGTAAGTGACGCGGTTGATGCCTTTGACTTCGTTGATGATGCGGTTGCTGATGTGAGCTAGAAAATCATGCGGCAAATGGGCAAAATCAGCGGTCATGCCATCGATGCTGGTAACAGCCCGAACAACACAGGCGTTTTCATAAGTACGGGCATCGCCCATGACGCCAACCGATTGTACCGGTAGCAGTACAGTCAAAGCTTGCCAAGTCTGATCATACAAATTCCACTTGTGCAATTCTTCAATAAAAATGGCGTCGGCCTCTTGCAAGGTACGTACTTTTTCTGGAGTGATATCACCTAAGATCCGAATGGCCAGACCAGGTCCAGGAAATGGATGGCGATCGACAAACTGCTTGGGTAGACCCAATTCGCGTCCGAGCAAACGTACTTCGTCTTTAAATAGTTCGCGGACCGGTTCAATGAGTTTTAGATTCATCTTTTCTGGTAGTCCACCGACATTGTGATGTGATTTGATGGTTTGTGAAGGACCACGGGTAGAAACCGATTCGATAACGTCCGGATACAGTGTGCCTTGGGCAAGGTAAGCGGCATTGCCAAACTTTTTGGCTTCTTTTTCAAAAATTTCAATAAACAATCGTCCGATGGTTTTACGTTTTTGTTCAGGATCAGCAATGCCGTGCAGCGCTTGATAGAACTCCTCCTTGGCATCCACAACAGTTAAGTCAAAATCAGCATGCTTGGCAAAGGCTTCTTTGACTTGTTTGCCTTCGTCTTTACGTAAGAGACCGGTATCAACGAAAATACTTTTGAGCTGTTTGCCAATGGCTTTATGCAGTAGGGTCGCCACAACCGAAGAGTCAACCCCGCCAGAAAGACCACAGATGACATAATCATCGCCGACTTGCGCCCGTAACAACTGGGTATGCTCCTCAACAAAGTTTTTCATCGTCCAAGTGCTTTTGGCTTTGCAGATCTTAAAGACGAAATTATGCAAAAGCGCTTTACCGATATCTGTATGGGTGACTTCAGGGTGAAACAGTGTGCAATAAATGTTTTTTGCATCGTTTTGAAATGAAGCGTGGGGCGATTGGTCGGTGGTGGCAACCGTATGAAAGCCTTCAGCCAACTGGGTGATATTGTCACCATGAGACATCCAAACAATAGCGTTGTCCTCAATGCCGTCAAACAATAAGCTTTTTTCCTGCAGATGAATTTTGGCGCGACCAAATTCACGGGTATGAGCGCCTTCGACTTTGCCACCTAACGTATGTGTTAAGATCATCGAACCGTAGCAGATACCTAAGATGGGCACACCCCAATGCAGAATTTCTTCTTGCAAGTATGGTGAAAACTCGTCGTAGACGGAAACCGGCCCACCGGAGAGAATAACGCCTTCGACAGTATCCTTATATTGGGCGATGTTTTCTTCATCAAATGGGACGATCTTGGAAAAAATCTCTTCTTCGCGAATACGTCTGGCGATCAGTTGGGTGGTTTGCGAACCAAAATCTACAATCAGTATCATAGTTAACTTTCCTTATTTACCTGCCACGATAATTGGGGGTTTCTTTGGTTACAGTCACATCATGCACGTGGCTTTCTGCTAAACCACTTTCAGTGATCTTGATGAACTCGGCGCGCTTTTGTAGATCACTGATCTTTTGGGCGCCAACATAACCCATACCGGCTTTGAGTCCGCCAATGAGTTGGTGAATATTGACTGAAAGCGCGCCTTTATAGGGTACACGCCCTTCAACACCTTCAGGTACGAGCTTGCTTTCGCGCGCCTGTTTGTCTTGAAAATAACGATCGGCAGAACCATCTTTCATGGCCCCAAGCGATCCCATCCCGCGGTAACTTTTATAGGTTCGACCTTGGTACAAAATTTCTTCGCCAGGCGCTTCATCGGTACCCGCAAACAAAGATCCGATCATCACTGCGCTGGCGCCTGCGGCCAATGCTTTGACGATGTCGCCTGAATACTTGATGCCGCCATCGGCAATCAACGGAATCCCAGCTTTTTGGGCGATCGGCGCGGCATCTAAAATGGCAGAAAGTTGTGGTACCCCGATACCAGCGATGATGCGGGTGGTACAAATACTGCCTGGTCCGATACCCACTTTGATGGCATCGGCGCCTGCATCAATCAGTGCTTGCGCTGCTTCAGCGGTAGCAATATTGCCTGCCATGATTTGTTGCGTAGGGTACTGCTTTTTTAGCATACTGACAAAATCAATCACGCCTTGAGAGTGGCCGTGGGCGGTATCAACAACCAAGACGTCGACCCCTGCTTCGATCAGGTTTGCAGCTCTTTCGATATGGGTTTGTCCGGATCCGACCGCAGCTCCGACCAGTAGTCTGCCATGGGCATCTTTACAGGCGTCGGGAAACTCGATGTTCTTTTTGATGTCGCGAATGGTGATCAGACCTTTGAGTTTATTGGTATCATCCACGATCAATAGTTTTTCGATACGATGCTTGTGCAAAATTTCTCTGGCTTGATCAAGGGTGGTGCCTTCTTTGGCCGTGACCAAAGCTTTGGTCATGATATTGGCCACAGGCTGATCTAAATTGGTTTCAAATTGTAAATCTCGGTTGGTTAAGATGCCAACAAGCTTTTCATTTTCGGTAACCGGAATCCCGTTGATATGATGGGTATCCATGATTGCAATCGCACTGCGTACCGATTGGTCAGGTGTAATGGTCACCGGATCCTGAATCATCCCACTTTCAGATTTTTTGACTTTGCGCACTTCTTTGACTTGGTCTTCGATACTCAGATTGCGGTGGATGATACCGATCCCACCTTCTTGCGCCATTCGAATGGCTAGTTTTGCTTCGGTTACCGTATCCATGGCTGCCGAAAGCAGAGGGATATTCAAATCGATGGTGCGCGTAAGTTGGGTTTGAACGATGACATCCTTGGGGTAGACTGAGCTTGCCAGTGGCTTTAAAAGGACATCTTGAAATGATAAACTATCTATAACCTTTGCCATGCGCTTATATATGCCAAAACGCTTTGAAGATCAAGTGTGGATCGAGTGTGGACGCTGCAACAAATCATTGGAATCGTTCAAGACGTAACTTTAGTTGCCAATTTTGTATTGAATATAGATAGCGCGTGTTTTATGCTATAGTAGGCTGGTATAGTTTCCTGTGTGCCAGGAAATCATTGCATAGGGGGAAATGTGCTTCGGAAAAAACAATCCTGGTTTTTTATTTGTCTTATTGTTCTATCTATTTTTATAGACCCGATCCAAATTTTAGCGCAAGAAAAAACAACCCGTTCAGGCCTTTCTTATGATGATATCACGAGAGCTTATTTGGCCGCGCACATTGAGCGTTATATGGAAAAAGAGTTTATCAAAGCTAGGTTTCAGCTCAGTGTGGCACTATCGGGCAAGTACAATCAAAAATATGACGCAAAAGATCCGCGCAGTATCCAATACGAAACCTTAAAAATGCTTTATGCCTTGGACAAAGACGCCAGTAACAAGGAATTGGTTGAGAAACAAATGGAAGAGTTTGATCAGTTGTATAAAGGCAAGAAAAAACAAGAGTATGAAGATTATGTAAAAAGAATGAATGCATTTTTTGCAAGCTTACAGGCACCGACGACATTGAGAATTAAAGACCGTACTGATTTAACAGCGATTCGAAACTTTTTTATCCAAAAAAAATTAGTTGAAAGTCCAGATCATATCATGACTGAACTGGAAGAAATGGTGCTATTTGATAGTAGCAAAAAAGTCAAAGATGGCGTTGAAGATATCAATGCAATATTTTCAGCACTTCGAAGAAGTGGCGTTGATGATATTCCAACACTAAAGAAGACATTAGAAAAATCCTATCAAAAAAATGGCGGAGTAAAATACATTGAAGATGCAACAAGTGTTGTTAACATTGTACAAGATAAGACATTGCAATGTTATTCTGGAACAAGCATGATGCTGCTTTTGGCCAGGCGTCTATGGAAACAGGCAGAATTTGATGCGATGAACATGGTTGTTATTTTTACACCACAACATATTTTTCTAGGGCAGATGAGTAAACAAAAAGATAAGCAGGGCAAAGAGGGTGAAGATTGGTATTTAACCGGGTATGAAACAACGGCGGATGGTCTAGCGCAAGTAAATTTTTCGCAGCCACTTAAAAACATCGACTACTACGGCGCCATGCGGATTATTGATGCAAGCTTGTTCATGGAAGATGACGTTTTTCAAAATTATGGCATGGAAGAATTGCTTGCACTTACAGATCAGAAATACAATGATCAGATTCCGCTAGAAAAATTGGAGAAACTGGTCAACCTGGCCAACCAAGAAAAGCAAAAACAACAAGAGCAGCAAAATCAAAGAGATAGAAAACTTGGTGGCAGACAAGGTTACCCGCATAAGCTAGCTTTTGGCAGTTATGGGCCGCAGTATAATCAGTTTGCTCCAGGTCAGGATGGGTCTGAAAGCGAATCGTCACGCAGCAGAAATGCCTTTAGTCAAAGAGAGTATTCCAATCAATCAATGATGTGGGTTGGCGATGAAGAAATGCAATTGTCAGTGTCAGCTGGATTCATTGCACGTCAGATTGAAGAAAAGAAATTTCCCGATCCCAACGAAATTGTCGAAGGATCTGGTGGGTTGAATGTTGCTATGCTGTTATCGTACTTTGGCATGTACGATGCACTAGATTCGCTGCTTGCTGAAAAAAAACTTGATATCAATAAAAAGACAGATAGCGGACAGACGCTTTTACAATATTTGGTTGCATTTGATGACCCTTTTGCTGAAACAGATGACAAAGGTCTAACTGCTCGTGATCGGCTCATTCAAAAAATCATTAAATCCCCAGAACTGGATGTCAATACACAAGATCAAGTAGGGATGACACCATTGATGTCTGCAATACTTTTTGAGCGCCAGGGAATTTTTGCAGATTTATTGCAACAATCTACCATCGATCTTACAAAAACGGATGCAAATGGATCTGATGTTTTTATGTATGCTGCGCAGGCTGGGGAAATATTTTATTTTGATGAACTTGTTAAAAAGGCAGAGATGCAGCATCTGCTTCAAGATCATGCCGGTAGAAATATTTTGCATATAAGCGCACTGAACCCTGTGATGTTTTTGAAAGTATATAATCACATTCTTGCAACAGAAGGGGCAAATGCAGTTAAGACGTTGATGCATCAGAGCGAAAAGTTTGTTGGGGCAAAGCCGTATCAACTATTTTTTTACTACTTTCCAGATTATATTGTTGAGGGCCTTTCTGAACAATGGGTCCAAAAGTTGATTACAGAAAATCATATCAAAGCGGATGAATTGGTTTCAACACCAGCGTTAGATTATTATGCGCAATATCAAGGTGACGCCTATATAGAGGATATTGAATCCCCTTATAATCGATATGATTATAAGCAAGGTCAATTCGGGGTTTGGTATTTTGCGCAGATGCTTGAAGAAAAAACACCTTATACCATGCAGCATAGTTTATCATTCGATGTCAGTGATCGCAGTGCGCTGGGGAACAATGCTGAAAAGCAAATGATGTTTTATTTGGAAAAAGGCAATGTTATAAAAGTACAAGAGCTTCTTGATAGTGGTGCTTCACCCAATGGCGGGAAAGAAATGCAGGCCAACGGAAAACAAGCATATCATAACTCTCCTTTCTGTTATGCCTTTATGGTGTATAACAACAGCGGAGACCTCGCGCAGCTCTTGTTTGATTATAAGCCTGATTTAACCGCAACCAAAATTCATATTGATGAAAAATACATCGATAAAGTGTATGGCAATGAAAGAGATTTTTTAGGTGTATGGCAATGTTTGCTCCGAGGCCGAGGCAGTCATGATGCCGTTGCACTTGCATTTTTAAAGACACCAAACATGCCATTATATAAAGGGATTATGGGTGATGTTCTCCGTACAAATACATTGCAAGATGACACCAAGCTAACGATTTTTAAACAATTTGCCAATACTGATAAGACGCTTTTGGATGATGCAAAATACATGTCAAGAATCAAAGATCCTAGAGTGATCGACTATTTGTTTGAGATTAATGATCCTCAGATGACAAAGTTATCTGCAGTGAGCGATCAGATTCTTTTTACTGCATTTGAAAATTGGCCAGATGATGTGGCACTGCGATGGGCACAGCAAGTTGATACAGATGAATTGAAAAGTATTATGCAGATACGTCTTAGCAATGATTCTAATTTACAAAGTATGTCAAAAAATCAAACACTGATTGATGTAGCAATTCGTGGCAATAAAAAACAGTTCTTAACATTTTTGGTGGATACCATTCCAGTTCCAGTAGAGTTTTTGACAACATACAAATATTCGAATTATTCAGATCCAGAACAATACGATCGGTTGAAAGAAATTGTGGAGAGCAATGATCCTCATTTGCTGAATATTTTTATCAATGGTCAATATACCAGAGATGAGTGGGTAAAAGTGCGCAGTGATTCACAAAGAATGTTTGAGCTTTATCAACATGCAGTTCTTACCAATAAGAATGACAATATGATCAAACTGCTGAATGTGCAGCGACCCATCAGCAAAGATGAAAGAAACCGTTTATCAGCCTACGTTGGCAAAAGAAATAGTCAGTCTATGCAAAGTTTTTTACAGGCAATCGAAACTGGAAATGGAAAAAATAATGATGTCGCCTTCTATGAAAACATGTTGTTTTCACAATTGCAAAACGGTCAGATGGAAAGCGCACTTGAAACTTTCAATAATCATGCAATTTCGTCCTCATTCTATTCACGCAAAGATGCCAAAGGTAATACACCGCTGCATTTTGCGGCTGATGCATATTATCCTAAACATCAAAAAGCATTGATGTTGGCCTTTCTTGAGGCTGGTGCCAAAAAAACCATAATTTGGGAAAATGCAGACGGAGAAACACCTTTGGATGTATTGATCAATATTTATCAAAATAAGCGTAACTATGAAGTTGAATTGCATAGTGGGTGGAGCCTGGATATATTTATCCACTTGCTTGATAATGATTATATTCCAAGTACGTGGTTAAGAAAACAGGATCATTTGATTGCTGCGATTTTGGCCAATATGGCAGATGAATCAAGCGCAGAGATCAAAAGGTTGCAGCCAGAAAAATTTATCGCGCGTTTGATAGATGAAGAAGGTGTATCTGCCGAAGGACATATAAGCGGATATGGTTCGTGGCATAAACATCTGTTGGACTATGCTATTGAGAGTTGTTATTTGCCACTGGTCAAGGTGGTGGTTGAAGAAACCCCCTACCCATTTCAAGATCAACGTGCAAATGTCCGAGTGTATCAACCCTTCAATAGCTTGTTGCCATGCTTCGAAAGTGAAGATAAGGATCCATCAGAAACAGCTGAAATAGTAAGATATCTCTACAATAAAAATGACTTCGCAAATTTGGCTACTGTACAAAGTGGAAAATGGCTCGAAGAAACCTTTTTGCTAAAGCGTATAAAAAAATACGATGTTGCTTTGTATGATGTGTTCAAGGTGCTTGCAGATAAACCTGGTTTTCAAGCCTATGCGGGGAAGTTAGCTGGGTATAAAGACGAAGAATATAGTGTGCCTTATATAAACGTGTTACTCGCGTTGCATTGGAAAATTGTGGCTATCCGAAAGAGTTTAGCAGATAAAGAATCTGGCCCTGTTGATGAAGATCGCCAGCTTGATTCGCTGGAAGATAGCTTGATCCAAAGTGCATTGTCATTGTTTGATCTTTTTTGGAAAAGCAATGCGGATGCAATTGTTGCTTATGCCGACAAAAGCGATGGGGATACATTGCTACATAAATTCTGCGAAGCATTCGGAGGGCCAGCATATGGATACTTCAGCCCATTTTTAGAGCAAATGTTGACATACGGGATAGATAAATTGATCTATGTGAACAATCAGGAAGAAAAATTGGCGTGGGACTACGTAGAGGCGAATTCACCGATGTTAGGGATTCTTGAGAAAGCTGTAAGCAACAACAAAGATTAAATGGTGTCGTCGAGCATGCGTAAGTCTATCAATCGGGGCGTTAAAATCGTGTGTATTTGCATTTTTTTTGATAGCATTATTGGCATCTTATGTCCGAAGCCAAAGTCAATCGCATCAATCATATTTGCCTGATCATCATTGCGGCCGTTGCCTTAACTGCGGGGCTTATTTATACGCGCTCGATTTTGGTGCTCTTGGTGTTTTCCTTTTTTCTTTATACCGTACTTTCCACAGGCATTGGTTTTATCAACCGCTTTATCAAGGTGCATAAATGGGTTTCGGTCAGTTTGATGATGTTGGCGATTTTTATTCTGACATTACTTCTGATTGTGATGATGGCCAACTCGATTGAAGACTTTGTTAGTGGCGCCAAACAATACCAATCCAAGTTTGTTGAATTTTTGGGCTGGGTCGAAAGACAAATGCTTGCCTATGGTATCACTGATACCAATCAGTCGCTGGTGCAAAAATTTTCAACCCTGCCAATTTTTTCCTATGTGCAAGGCTTGACGGCCGGCATTTTCACTTTTTTTGGCAAAGTCTTTTTGGTTTTTATCATGACCTTATTTATGATTTTGGGTGAGCGTACCGGCGAGATTCAAAACCCGTTTATACTTGAAATGCACTCCAAAATTTCTAAATACATCACGATTAAAATGATCAGCTCTGTTTCGACTGGGATCTTGGTGTTCATGATTTTGTCGATGTTTCATGTTGAGCTGGCCTTTATGTTTGGGACGTTGACCTTTTTACTTAACTTTATTCCTAGCATTGGATCGATCATCGCAACTGTTTTGCCGATGCCGTTGGTGTTTTTACAGTATGATGTCAGTGGGAAGACGCTTTTGATTTTTATCTGTTTATCAATCGTGCAAGTGATCATAGGCAATTTGATCGAACCCAAGTTGATGGGCGAACGCCTTGATTTGCATCCAGTAACGGTATTGGTGTTTTTATTGTTTTGGGGATTGGTTTGGGGCATTCCTGGCATGTTTTTGGCGGTGCCGATCACAGCCATTGTCAAAATCATTCTTTCCAAAATGGAATCCACCGAAGGCATCGCGCAGCTTTTGGCTGGTCGTATACCTGAATAATACGCAATGTTGGGCTTGATCTAAATCAAAGGGCAGCGTAAAAGACAAAACACCATGGCAAAAGAGACTTTTTATATCACCACTCCGATTTATTATGTCAATGACTATCCGCATATTGGTCATGCCTATACCACCGTTGCCGCAGATGTATTGGCTCGTTATTATCGTTTGTGTGGCAAGGACGTGTTTTTTTTAACCGGTACCGATGAACATGGTCAGAAGATCGAAAAAACTGCGGAGAAAAATGGTGAAACCCCGATTGCGCTGGCAGACCGTGTGGTGAAAAGGTTTGAAGCGCTGTGGCAAGCACTGACCATCTCGCATGACGATTTTATTCGAACCACAGAAAAAAGACATGAACAAGGAGCGATTGCGTTTTTTAATGCCTGCCTGGCCAAAGAAGATATTTACCTGGGCGAATATGAAGGCTGGTACGCGATCAATGATGAAGCGTTTTTGACCGACACGCAAGTAGCTGAAATTGGTGAGCAAGAGCTGCAAGCCAATCCGATTTATACGCAGTTGCAGGAAAAAACCTATTATTTCAAACTTTCCAAATACCAAGACGCGCTGCTCTCGCATATCGAAAAAC
>JAGRMV010000309.1 GCA_020441045.1 Deltaproteobacteria bacterium
CAACAAGGAACGAACGTCCACCTTATTTTTGCAACCTCTGGCAAAGCAGGTCGTGTTAACTCCTCTGCGACAGATACGGAGAAAATCACCTCTGAACAAGAAAGCTTAAAACAAGAATCCCAAAAAGCGTCTACCCTTTTACAAGTTGCAAGCACTACTTTTCTTGATTTCCCAGATAATCGCCTCGATACAATCTCTCGGATGGATATAAGCTTGGCAATAAAATCACTTCTTACAAATATCCAACCCAATATCGTATTTACACATCACCACGGTGATTACAATTGGGACCATAACATCATATCCGAAGCCTCGATGATGGCATGTCGACCAAACCTAGGTGAACAATTCCCCCAAACCATTCTTGGATATGAAGTACTATCCTCCACCGAACGTGCTTTTCAAACTCCTCAACAGATGTTTTGCCCGACTGTATTTGTCGATATTGCCGCGACCCTTGAAATCAAAAAGCAAGCAATGCGTTGCTACTTATCTGAACTACATGATTATCCACATCCAAGAAGCATCAAAGGTATCGAGATATTAGCTCAAAAACGTGGTTTAGAAACAGGATTACTTGCAGCAGAAAGTTTTAGTTTAATTCGTCATATTCAATCATGAAAGTCTATAGGTAAATGTCGAGAATCGTTGTCATTGGTGGCATAGAGTCAACCTACACCAATACACAAACGTTAATTGATTTGGGGGAAGAAGTCGTCATGTTTTATACCCGTGGTCAGCATTCCAAAGGCTGGGAAGGTGTTGATATGATCGATGAGAAAAAATTTTCTTTTGCCAAAAAATGTCCTAAAACCATTGTACAAGGCAATATCAACAACCATGTCGATGAAATTCGTATTCTTAAGCCAGATTTTATCTGGTCACTGGGGTGGCAACAGATCTTTAAAAAGGAATTACTTACGATCTGTCCATGTATTGGCATTCACGAGTCCCTCCTACCTGAAGGAGCTGGACCTGTACCTATCGCCAATGCGATTTTACATGATCGTCCGGTCACCGGCATCACTCTTTTTCATATTGATCAAGGTATGGATACCGGTCCAATCATCGGACAACTTAAAGGCACTCTCGATCCTCGCAAAGTAACATCTACGCAGCTTTATAAAGAAGCTATGATACTGGGCAAACAAATTCTTACGGTCCATGTGCCGCAACTGCAAAGAGGTATTTTAGCCACAACACCGCAAGACATGCAGAAAAGAACCACTTACCAAAAAATTGATTGGGGGCTATGGCCCGCAGAAAAAGTTGCTCGCGCA
>JAGRMV010000310.1 GCA_020441045.1 Deltaproteobacteria bacterium
CAATGCCGTCAAGCAGTACAAGTATGACCGTAAGCCGTATGACTCAAAGACCAGAAAAAAAGAACCCCTTCTAAACCTTGGTCGAGGTGCACTGGTTCATTTTGCTGTTGGGGAGAACGAAATCTACATGACCACCCAGCTTGCGGGTGAAAAAACAAGGTTTTTACCGTTTAACAAAGGCAAAGACGGACTTGAAGCAGGAAATAGCATGCCTGAAGATGGCAGTTATCCCATTTCCTACTTCTGGGATCAGATTCTTCAAAAAGAAACTCTGATCGACATCGTATACAACTACATTCACTATGAACGGAAAGAAGTCGAAGATGAAAATGGGAAAATTGATTTTAAGACTAGCATGATTTTCCCACGGTTTCATCAATGGGATGCGGTGACTAAACTTTTACAAGCATCCTATGAAGAGGGACCAGGGCAAGCCTACTTGATTCAGCATTCCGCAGGTAGCGGAAAATCCAACTCTATTGCGTGGTTAGCGCATCAATTGTCAAACCTATACAAGGATGATCAACGTGTATTTGATACGGTAATTGTCATCACAGATCGTAAAGTGCTGGATGATCAATTGCAAGATACCATTTTTCAGTTTGAGCATAAAAAAGGTGTAGTCACCCGCATTGGGCACAAAGATGAAGTCAGCGGTGGCAGTAAATCACAACAATTGGCCAAGCACTTAATGGATGGTACCAACATTGTCATTGTGACCATTCAGACGTTTCCTTTTGTGGTGGATGCCATTCGACAAGAAACGTCCCTGAAAGATCGAAAGTTTGCTGTGATTGCAGATGAGGCGCATAGCTCTCAATCTGGCAAAGGTGCTGCTAAGTTGAAACTGGCTCTTCACGGACAGCAAGTAGACGATGAAGAAGTAAGCGCGGAAGATTTTCTGACAGAATACATGAACACAAGAAGTCGGCCATCCAATATGAGTTATTATGCGTTTACTGCAACACCCAAGGCCAAAACACTAGAAATCTTTGGACGTTGTCCTGATCCAGACATGCCCATCAGCGAGGATAACAAACCTGCTGCGTTTCACCTCTACAGTATGAGGCAAGCCATCCAAGAGGGGTTTATTGTCAATGTACTGAAAAACTATACCCAATACAAAGTGCTTTATGAATTGATGCTCAATACAGATAAGGATCAAAAAGTAGATCAGAAGAAAGCAAAAAAGGAAATTGCCCAATTTGCCCGACTCCATCCGCATAACATTTCCCAAAAGATTCAA
>JAGRMV010000311.1 GCA_020441045.1 Deltaproteobacteria bacterium
TATGATGATAGTCGGTTGCCGGTGTACCATACAAAGTCACTCTGCGGTAGTTGCATGATACAGCGCCAATAAGCAGTAAAATTACACAAAATGAATGCACAAATTTCATCTTTGTGTTTATACCGCAGCTTTATGATTGCAGCAAAGGATTGTTTTTCTTGCTGATTTTTATGATTATACGTTATGTAGGGTGGGTATGTTAAAAATCAAAAAGCTGTATTTTGAAGAAATCGAGATAGGATCTGTCCAAACCACAGTCTCTCGTACCATCACCGAAGCTGATATCGTAAATTTTGCCTGTTTAAGTGGTGATTTTAACCCTTTGCACATGGACAAGGTTTTTGCCGAAAAAACCATGTTTGGGCAAAGAATTGCGCATGGACTGTTGGGGCTTTCTATTGCTGCAGGTTTGCAGACAGATTCACCCGAGTATCATATTGAGGCCTTTATGAATCTTTCATGGGCATTTAAGCGACCGATCTTTATTGGTGATACGATCCATGCAATTTCGACCATCACTGAAAAAAAAGATGGACGTGCAAAAAATAGTGGTATCGTGCTTTCAGAACGTAAAGTGTTGAACCAACATGGAAAAGTAACCCAAGAAGGTACTTTCCAACTGCTTGTTACAAAAAAATCATCTGTGTAAGTATGCGCTATTATCAAAAAATAACCTTCGTGCTGCTTGCTTTGTTTTGCCTACCGGCATGGGCGCAGCAAGACGAAGTTATTTTGGTCGACCACACCATTACCTTAAGCGGAGATGTGATTGCGTCCAAACAACAAGCCTACGAGAGTGTTTTGGTCAAGGCCTTGCTTATGGCGAGTCAATCGATTGCCAGCCCGGAGCTGTTTCAAAACAACTATCAGCTTCTGCGCGAAAAATTTGCTGAAGATCCCAAATCTTATGTGCAAGATTATCAGTATCTTGAACGTACCACCCGTGGCCAACAATACTACCTGAAGCTTAAGGTAGATCCAAAGTGGATTGTTTTAAAAAACAAATTGGCCGATTGGGGCTTTCTTGGATTTCAATCAAAGCCAAACATTCAGGTAGAACCGTTTGTCATCCATCAAAAAGAACATCAAAAAATCACTACGTCTGGAGAATATTGGTCATCGAAAGTGGTATCGCATTTGCGCCGCATGTCTTTACCTGCTAAAACGGTGGAAGCCACTTCACAGGTTGTTCCCAATACGTATACGGTGCAATCGAAAATTGT
>JAGRMV010000312.1 GCA_020441045.1 Deltaproteobacteria bacterium
ATTAGCGGAAACTCCTGTGTTTTGGCAAAAAAAACCTGTTGCAATGCTTTCACAACGGTATTGTAATCAAAATTTAAGATCTAGGTCGATTTGGCTAGAAAGTGGGGGTAGAAGGTAGACTTGATCTTTTATAAAAAATAGTGTATAATGGAAGGATTTAACCTGTTAGATATACTCGCGTTGTACCCACTTCTTGATCCTTAAAAGCACAGTTTTGAATCACATTTAAAGAGACTTCGGGCAAAATGAAGTTGTAACAATACTTCTTAAACCCAAAGTCTCATGCACAAAAATACCAAATTAACTCCCGTTCGTCGCAGGGAAATTTATGACCTATGGCTCAGTGGCACTAAGATTACTCATCTAGCCCAGCAGTTTATGGTGACTCGTAAGATAATACGCAAAGTCATCAAGCGAGCTAAAATGGGAGACTTTTCAGTTCATAAAAGCATCAATGATCGTTATCGCAGTGCTTTCTACGGCCTTAAACATTTGAGTAAGACTGAAAAACGTATCAAAGGAAAGCTGGCCAAGAAAGCCAAGCGCTATGAAAAAGATTATCCTGGTGAAATGGTTCACTTTGATAGCAAGATCCTTCCTAGAATTAAAGGGGAAGATAAGAGGCTAAAACGAGAGAGCTTGTTTGTAGCCATTGACGACTATTCCCGTCATCTATTTGCTGACATTCTCCCAGATAAATCCATGGAATCTTCTGGAGTCTTTCTTGAAACATTGATTGATCTCACTCCCTACAAAATAGAATGTGCCTACTCAGACAATGGAACTGAATTTAAAGGCACACCTGAACATGATTTTGTATGGGTTTGTAATGAAAATGGCATCGATCAAAAATTCACTAGAGTCAGAAGACCTCAAACCAATGGAAAAGCTGAGAGAGTTATTAGAACCATCATGGAAGAGTGCTTACGCACCAAGTTCTTCACTTCCCGAAAAGAGCGTCAAGAGTTTCTCCATGCTTTTGTGCACTTTTACAACACTAAAAGACTTCATTCTGCTCTGAAGCAAGGTAAGCAGAAGCTCACTCCTTGCCAGATTCTGCAAATGTACCTTGATTCAAAACTGGATACAACGCTTTGAAAATTTACAGCTTAGAAAAAGAATATTATCAATATAATAAAATTATGTCAAATTAAAGCTGCAAGCCTAATTTTCATTGAAATCGGAACTAAATCAAAATAGACT
>JAGRMV010000313.1 GCA_020441045.1 Deltaproteobacteria bacterium
ATGAGCCTACCCCTGTTATCTCAAAGATCATTGTCTTGACGGCTGGCTTATTTGCAATTTTGAATATACAAGGGAAGATCTGTCACATGAACTCTATCTTCAACCCCTAATCTGGTTAGATACTCATTTGTCAAAATAGCTTGTACATGAGCCAAATCCTGAAGTTTTTGCTCTATAGCTTCATGCTCTTCATGACCGTTCTGAGATGTTCCAAGTGCTTTGGCAACATGTTTGCCTGCCTGAGTGTCTATTTTGAGGATTTCCCCCATAAAGCCCGTTAAAAGAGGAGATCTAACATCCGCAAGATTAGAAACACTATGCCTATGATTTTGCCACGCATCAACAGCGATCTCTATAGCAACAGCATCTTTTTCCACACATGCACTGACTAGAAAAGAAGTATCACTTTTAATTTGAAATGAGGTTACATCATAGGTGATGCCATTACACTCGCTTGCATACAAAGTCGACGCAGCCTGCGATATAAAACCAGCCGTTAACAATAAAAAATATATTTTTTTCATTTTCCCCTCCAAGTTAGTCTAGAAACACCCATTTATCATAGCCCGACAATTACATACTACGGATAATTATTTCAAGCACTTTTAAAAGAGTATATTGCTGCAATACCCAGAAACATCAAGAAGGGCTTATTTTTTCTTCGCTTCGACAAAATGCATACGTAATTCGTATAACATCTGGGTAAGAAAACCTTCTTCTTGTTGATCCAAATTGCCCTTGGTTTTGATTTCGAGCATCGTTAGCAAATCGATCTCATGTTGCGCCATTTCAAGATCAAGCTCTTTGGCTTTGGTGCTAGGATTTTCCAACAACCCCAAGTGCATCATGCAAGACGTACCCAACGAAGCCGCAAGGTTAATAAAATTAACCTCTGGAAACTGGTTCACCTTTTCATCTGCAGATTTTCCCTCTACAGCAGGCGCCGCCTCATGCACCGCAGACTTTTCTTCTTTCTCTAATCCACGCTTATCCGTTACTTTAAACTCTTTGTCTTCACTCATCTTCATTCTCCCTCTTTCATAATTCAATCACTCACACGCAAACCTATCAAAATACAGATACAAAGCGCGGAGCGCTTTGTCCACATCCCCCCTTACCTCACAAGTCAATGACACT
>JAGRMV010000314.1 GCA_020441045.1 Deltaproteobacteria bacterium
TCGATACAAGCTGATCGCCTCTTCTACTGATTCAGACAGGCCACATGCAACCCGCATATAAAAATACTGCGGCGTCTCTAAGACAGTACGCTTTTGTGGGTGCTTTAAAAGATAGCGGTCATATACCGTGCGTAAGCCAAAAAACTCGTACTGCTTGCTGCGGTCAAAATCAATTGCATCATTGAGAATTTGCGCATTTTGTAAAACAAATTGTAGAACTTTACTAGAGGTTAGTCGATAAGAATGGGTTTTAAGAAAAGAGTCGGTAAACGTAAAAATCCCCTCGGATTCTGCTTCCAATTGAATTTTTTCCATCAAAAAACGTGCGGCCACTTTGGAATAGTCAGGATCTTCAAACGTCAAATTACTGGTGATTTGAATCAATAAATCAAGATACGTCTTCACATCAGTCACAGCATCATCTTTACCCGCGATACGATCAAGGACCGATTTGATCAAAAAAGGAGAAAATTCACGCAAAGCTTCTTTGATAAATGTTTCTTTGCTTTCAGTAGAATCAAATGTCGATGGTGCAATAGAAACTCTCTCTTCTTTACGACGACCTGCTGGGTGTAAAAGTTCTACGTCGACCCTTTGATTTACTTCTTGCATGAAGTGCTCCTTCCAAAAAAATGCTTCATTTTCTTTATAATTTTCTTCTTACCTCTTCTCACCCAGTTTTCACTAGAGTGAAGGGTATCCCCTGACCATCCTCATTGTTTTAAAGATGGTTCGCCATACGACATAGGTACATCATGACTTAAGTGACCCTACTATTTGGGAGATAACCCCGCAGTCTTTAGTTAATCAGATTCCGTTATGGGGTCAATACATTTCCATAAAATTCATATCATGTAGGGCAATGCATGGCGATATAGTGGAAAAAAAAGGGAGTGATTTAAATTAGCTAGATTACTTTTCCACAAGCAACAAACAGGACAGTTTTTTATCCTATTTTTGCTAGATTTTCATCCCGTTTTTGATGTTTATGGAAGACGTTAGATAACTGTTTGAAAATTTTATCAAAATAGAATGTGCTTTTATTGCGAAACCTATTTTATCATTTACATCGACCCCCAATTACAAAAAATAAATTCCCATTTAT
>JAGRMV010000315.1 GCA_020441045.1 Deltaproteobacteria bacterium
TTGCTGGTAAAAACTTTATGATGGATGACACGGTCAATGGCAAGATCACGATTATTTCTCCTAAACCTGTCAGTATGGACGAAGCCTATGAGGCCTTTTTGGCAGCGCTGGCCATGAAAGGGTATACCATTGTTGAAAAAGGTGTGGTCTCTCAAATCCGAAAAAGTAGTGATGCGATTCGTGAAACCGATGAAGTCCTGGAGGGCTATGAGTCAGTTGATTCAGATCGCATGGTCACGCGCATTATTCCAATCAAATACATCAGTGCCAATGAAATTGAAAGAGCACTAAAAGGCTTATTCTCTCGTTCAAAAGCTCGTATGGTGGCCTACGGTCCCACCAACTCACTGATTGTCACAGACTTGTCGTCGAATATTCGTCGTTTGATGAATATCGTGCAGAAACTCGATCAACCTGGGTTTGAATCTACAGTAGAAGTGGTGCCATTGCAGTTCGCACAAGCTGATGATATCGCGCAAAAATTACTACAAATTTTTCAAGCCAATAATGGTGGCAAAAGCACATCAAAATCGTCTACCAGTGCGTTTTCTTCTAACATCGATCAACAAGCTGATGTCAGCAAAATCATTCCAGATCAACGTAGTAATTCGCTGATTGTAACATCCAATCGTAAAGGACTGGAGCAGGTCTTGGATTTGATTGCGCAATTGGATACCAAGATTGCCAGTGAAATGAGTCGCAGTCGTATTCACGTCCGTCACTTAAAACATGCCAATGCTGAAGAAGTTGCGACGCTGTTGTCAGGTATTCTCAACGGTGGTTCCGCCAGCAGTAGTAAAAATAAACAAGCTGGTACGGGTACTGAAGCAGCTTCAGCTAGCAAAGCACCAACTACACCTACACGGTCGATTTCAAGTAATAGTAGCAAAGCCAATGTTTCATCCGGTTTGTTTCAAGATGAAATTCGTATTGGCTCGGATCCAAGTACCAACTCTTTGGTGATCACGGCAACACCTGCAGATTTTGATGCGCTTGACCCTGTGATTGCAGATTTGGATCGCAGACGGCCACAAGTTTTTGTTGAAGCTTTGATTATGGAAGTCAATATGGGTGGCGATTCTAC
>JAGRMV010000316.1 GCA_020441045.1 Deltaproteobacteria bacterium
GTGTAAACAGTCGCAAATCTCTCTGGTAACTTTCAATGGTATGTCGAGATCGTTGCAAAATGCTGCGATTGTATTCTAGAAAATCGTCAATCAGGGGATCAAGCGTGTGATCAGATGGCATCAGACAACTTTAAGGTCAGGCTCTTTGCTATCGCTGATGTAGCATACGCGGTTACGACCTTTTTCTTTGGCTTTGTAAAGCTGTTGATCTGCGGACTCAATCAGCTCTTTATAGGTTTTGCACCCTTCACCAACCAGTACTGAAACGCCAATACTGACGGTCATGGAGACAGTATTTTGTTCAATATGAAATGTGGTCGTTGCAATTTTTTTGCGAATCTTTTCTGCAATGGAAATCGAGGTTTCCAGATCGGTATCTCGGAGCAAGAGCATAAACTCTTCCCCACCGTAACGAGCAAAAAGATCTTCTTGTCGTTTGGTTTGTTCAATGATGTCAGCAAATTGTTTTAATAAAGCATCACCTGCAAGATGACCGTGGGTATCGTTGATTTTTTTAAAGAAATCAATATCAAAAATCATCAGCGAGAGTGGGGCACCATGCCGTCTGGAATAGCTAAATTCCATCTTTAATCGATCAATAAAGTATTTTTTATTGTAGACCTGGGTTAAAAAGTCTTTATTGGCTGCGTTGTAGAGTTGCTCGTTGAAACTTTCTTCAATCTCATCAACATAGTTGAATTTAAGTACGGTGATATTGCCAACTTGAATACGATCCCCATCTTCGAGTTGGTGGCGTTTGATTTTTTCACCATTGATCAAAGTACCATTGGTACTGCCGAGGTCTTCGATGTATACATATTCGGAAGTTGCAGCGATTTTGGCGTGGGTTCGTGAGACATCTTCATCGTCAATAAAAATTTCACAGATTTCATTGCGACCGATGAACATTTCTTCCCCTTCGACATCGTATTTTCTGCCGATATCTTGTCCAGCTAATACAACCAAGTTGGCCTTACGGGTTTCTTTGGATTCGGTAAGGTCTACCGTGTCTCGACGTATGGTTTTATCATCGTGCATGTTCGTCGCGTATCATACCATATTTGCGGAT
>JAGRMV010000317.1 GCA_020441045.1 Deltaproteobacteria bacterium
GCTTACCGGGGTAGAGGTTTAGGCACGGATGTTCTGGCCAGGCTCGAGCAAAAAGTGGCCTCTTTAGGCATTGCTTATATCTGGACCTGGACGGCCGGGTACGACGGCTACCAATTTTATCTAAAGCAAAACTACGAGATTTTCGCAGAACTTGAAAACTGGTATCACAGTGGGCATAGTCGCTTTGGGATGCGCAAGGCACTGACAAAAACGGGCTGAAAACGAAGTTATCCACAGCTGTGGATAACTTTTTTCATTGTATCTGTATGCCGGGCTGTGGATGGATATAAGAGTATTTTCAGCTATTTACGTGATGTCATTTTTCTGATATACGAGAAAACCAATTAAATACGATGGCAACTTCAAAGAAAAAAAAGAGTACAAAAAAGGTGACCAAAAAGGTTTCCAAAGTTTCTCGCAAAGTAAAACCGAAAAAAAAGGAAGCAACTTCGCGCCAAGCATCTGCTGTTAACACGACAAAAAAGACCATCAATGAAACGGTAACAGAGTCGTCTCCACTTCGAATCATTCCTCGTAAAAAAACCTCTAAAAAGAAAAAGCCTGTGATGCGTTCACAGGTCAAAACATCTTTAAAAGTTGGTGATATAGCGGTGTATCCAGCGCACGGTGTTGGACAAATTGAACGCGTTGAAAACAAAGAAATATCAGGTTCTATTCTTACATTTTATGTCATGAGAATTCTTGATTCAGATATGACAGTCATGATTCCTAAAACAGCACTTAAATCAGCAGGCATTCGAGAAATCATCACAACAAGTCAGGTATCCAAGGTATTTAAGATTTTTGAAGATCAAGACGTAACCATTGATACAACAACATGGAATCGACGCTACCGTGAGTACATGGAAAAAATCAAAACAGGCTCAGTCTATGAAATTGCAGAAGTAATGAGAGATTTGTATGTTTTGAAAAAAACCAAAACACTATCATTTGGTGAAAGAAAAATGCTCGATACCGCAAGATCTTTGCTTGTAAAAGAGTTGGCCATTGCCAAGACTGAAAAAGAAGACGAAGTTGAAGAAAAAATTCAATCGTATTTTAAATAAAT
>JAGRMV010000318.1 GCA_020441045.1 Deltaproteobacteria bacterium
TATTTTTAGCGTTCGTAGAGACCAATTTTACAGTTTTTTTAACCATCGCTTCATTGTAACAAATTCCATGCTCACCCTGCACTGATAAAAATCAGATAGTTTTTGAATCACATACAAGTGTGCTGAGCAATGCGTTACGTATATTTTTTGAAGTAGGCTTGGGTTTCTTTATGCAACAAACCGACCATGATCAAAATCGCTACCAAATTGGGAATGGTCGTAAAAAAAATAAAAAAGTCGCCCAATGCCCATACAAACTCAAGGGCAAATACGGACCCTACTACAGTCACGCCACATTGAATGATCCGATAGGGCAAAATAGATTTGGTCCCAAAACGATAAACCAGTGCACGCTCACCGTAGTAAGACCAGCTGATGATGGTTGAAAAAGCAAATAGCAAAATCCCAATATTGACCACATGCGTAGCTAACGCTGCAAAGCCCGATGGCAGACCAGTGGTAAATCCAGCAACGGTTAATGCTGCGCCTTGTAAATCTGATGTTTGCCAAACCCCTGTCATTAAAATCACCAATGCTGTCATCGTGCAGATACAAATGGTGTCGATAAAAGGCTCTAGTGTTGCGACCACCCCCTGACTGATAGCTTCGGTGGTTTTTGCCGCTGAATGCGCAATCGGCGCAGATCCCATACCCGCTTCATTGGAGAACAAACCTCTGGCAATTCCCATACGCGCCGCAATGATAAAAGTTGAGCCAACAAAACCACCGGTAGCAGCTGTACCTGTAAATGCATCGGTAAAAATCCGCACAAAACAAGGAATGATTTGGCTAAAGTTCAGCAAAATAATAATCAGTGCAAAACCAACATAAAGAATGGCCATGGCAGGCACAAGGCGCGCCGTCACATCCCCAATTCGTTTTACGCCACCAATAATCACTCCGAAAAGAAGAGCCGCTAAGACAAGTCCTACTGCAATCGGTGGCAAACCATAAGATGCTGATAATGTTTCAGCCGCAGTATTGGCTTGAATCAAATTACCAATATTCATCGCGAGAAATACAAAGGCAATTGCAAAAAAACCTCCGACGAATTTCCCAAG
>JAGRMV010000031.1 GCA_020441045.1 Deltaproteobacteria bacterium
ACTACACCAAAGAAAAATTTTTTTCTTTTCCTTTTGATTGTAGGCGTGGGTATCGTTTTTTTTGTAGGTTTTTTTACGTTTCATTTTGGACTGTTTCACTTTGTCCATGGCGCTTTTTTATCTGGGTTTTTCCCGCTACAAAATATAACCTATGCCAAGAGTCCTATGCAGTTACCTTGGTTTGCCTTAAAGATGTTATCTATCCATTGGCCGTTTGTTTTGGCCAGCGCCATTTCACAATATACGCGGATTTATTCTACGAAAAAGGATCATCCTAAAAAGCAAGATTTTCTTTTTGCTCCATACAATGCGGTTATACGTATGCATTTTATGATTTTTTTATTTGCAGGTCTCAAAGCAATCCAAATGCAAAATTTTGTTTTCTACGCAGTTGTATTGTTTGCCTATTTTTTCCCTTGGCAATCCATCTTTTTAACATGCAGGGATATGCGAAAACCTGTATAGGGGAAGGTGTTTTGCTCTATACAATTGATCAGGGCAGCAAATGTGGCTTAATTAACGGTATCTTAACTGGTATAGCTATCCAAAAATATTAACCTATGCGCGTTGTTTCAAAAGAATCCATAATAGAAATAGAAAAGGAAACCTATGCGTGTGATCAATGTAAAAGATTTGATTTTGCAAAATAGCAAGAACGTATTGGAGAGACTCAAACTAACGCGTTTAGAGGATCTTTCTTGTACTCAGGATGTGAACGTTCCGCTCTATCAAAAAATTCAAATGCTTCAGACCGAAGAAAGAATGGATCAATCTTATTACAAATATGGACCACTTTAAATATGCGTTGAGGGGGTATAAGTGCTTTTATTTGTATACACCATGTTACAGAGTTTTTCGTTTATCTTGCGGGAGAGGTCGTTGACGATGAGGCAAACATTTCTTGTAAAACCTTTGTTCGTTTTTCAGAAAAATTTTCAAGTGTTGGCAGTTGTTTCTTATATAAGGCGTCGACATCTGCCCATATTTTGCCGAAGGTAACGGCATCATTATATAAAATACTACCGGTGGCATCTTGCTGAAAAAGAAAAGCTGGGGTCACAATGTATTGCACGATGCATTCATGATCAAAAGGGTTGTTGAGCTGAAAAAAGGTGTTTTTGGGTGTAACAATGCTCTGGCCCTGGCGCAATTCAAGTGTATAGCTTTGTTCAAAGGGAACCTGCATGGTAATTTTGATGCTACCAGAAATGACGTGGGTAATTTGTGAGACGCATGGATGCAGATGGATCAGTGATGTGGTCTTGGCATGAATCTTTCCATAGGCGAGATTGACTTCGGTCAATGGCGAAAAACCAGCATTATAGATATCTTGCGGCCCTATAATAGTTTGTACCAGGGTGCCATCGGGTACTTGAAAAAAATCGCCTTTTGAAAAAATGTGATTCATACGTGAACCTTCATTACTAGCATGAAGGTAGCTAAAAAAATAAAACATTGCAAGGCCTACCTCTTGTTGACTTTTGTCTAGATTTTCGGTTGGTTAAGACAATGGATCCGTACGAAATACGCATGTTAGAAAATCATGAGATTGAGTCTTGGTTTGATCTTAGATTGGCTGCATTGAAAGATGCCCCGGCAGCTTTTTTGGAAACTGTGGATGAAGCTAAACAGTTTGGCGTTGAGCCTTACCTAAAACGTCTTATAGAGGGTGGCAAAGATAATGTTTTATTTGTATGTCAGGACAGGGGGGAAATTGTTGGTTCTGTTGGAGTAGTGAAAAATACAAGAAAAAAACTATCACACAGTGCTTTCATCTGGGGTGTGTATGTTATGCCAGACTATCGTAAAAAGGGCATTGCTCGGATGTTGATGAATCAAGCCATCGCATACGCAAAAGAGACGATGAAGGTACGAGTGATTCATCTATCTGTTGCTGAAAGCCAAATTGCAGCAACGCAATTGTATGTATCACTAGGGTTTGAAATATGGGGAAGACAGCCTAATGCGATTTGCGTAGGTGATCTGGTCTACCCTGAGCTGCATATGTCTAAGCAGATACCCTAATTTTTTTGGAAAATCATTTGAACTTGCTTCACTGTATGCTAACGACTGTATAGTTGTAAACCTGGGGGGAGTAAAGGGGTCCTTATGAAACGAATGTTTGCGAGTGTGTTTTCTGTACTTTCTATTTTTTTGATCAACGTTGGCTATGCGCAGGTAGAAATTCGCATTGTGGATGTTGGGGCAGGGCATGCCGCAGTTGTCAAGGGTCCAAATGATTTTTATATGGTCTATGATACGGGGACTTGGACCAATCAAGCCGAATACGGTGAAAACTATGCGATGTCCGCCATAGAAGAGATTATTCCCAAAGATCAACCGATTGACTTATTGGTCATGAGTCATGCCCATTCAGATCATACTGAGTCAACGGTTCAAATTCTGCAAGACTACCAAGTCAAAAAAATCATCCGTACCGGATACCGGCCTGATAGAAAAGCGCAAACCAATATAGGCGACCGTAAATGGGAATCTATGGATGCTTTGATCCGTAAAATGGCGGAAAACAAAGAGCTTGAAGATATAAATTTGAGTCAGATTACGATAGATCAACAACAAACCTATACAGAGGGTAACCTGCCTGAATGGATTGGACAAACATTGATGTATGCTGACAATCAGATTGAGGTAAAGATCCTAAGTGGTTTTGGCAGCCCACTTCCATCATGGGAAGCAGATCTAAAAGCTGCAAATGAAGATTCCAATAGCTATCGTATGAATATGTCAAGTATTGTTATTCGCTTGGAGTATATGCCAGGGGATACCCGACCAGGTGACGGGCAATCCGTCTTGTTCATGGGTGACGCACTTGGAAGGTTTTTTGATGACGATGCGCAGACAGTACGTTTTACAGAAAAACTTTTGATCGATCGGTTTGGGTGTGAACCGTGGGATACGGATTGTTATAACTACCTTACCTCTTCGGTTTTGATTATGGGACATCATGGCGCTGCCAATGCAAGTGCAAAGACATTCATTGAAAATGTGCGGCCACAATATGCCATTGCTCCTTCTGGACATAGCCATGATCATCCTGCCAAAAGCTCGATGAATCATATGCTTGATTTTTTTATTACTCAATATGGTACCCAGGAAGAAGCATTAAAGCACATCTACCGAACTGATATCGGTGATGATGAAAGGTTACGCTCTTCTACCAACGCAAAAGGACAAACCAAGTATTTTGGAGTGTATGAATGGGATCTCGGTCGAATCGATGGTCATAGAGATGAACCAGGGGATAATGATGTCTATATTGTTATGCCTGAAGACGGGTCCATTCACGTCAGTCAAGACGGGCGTAACTAGCTCGGTTTTAAGAACGGTTTTATGTAAGAGCGTTGGTCGTGAAACCGACTAGCGCTCTGGCTTATACCAATATTTAAAGTCTTCAGCCGAAGGCTTGTAGCCAAATAGCATTTTTATCTCGCAATACACGACATTCCATAAGTCTTTGATTGAAACCTCTTTGCGGTCCAGGCTTTTGATTCTGATATCTTTAAAACAGCTGAATTTTTTACCTAGCTGTTTCGCATGTTTGCGCATAGCCACACCAAAGGCGAGGTCTTCGGCAAATAATCGATCTTCTGGAAACCCACCGATGGCAAGCGCTTCTTTTTTTCGAAAACAAAGCATGCCACCTTGAATGCGGGATGTATAATAGACTGCGGCCTGAATAAAAAAAGCCAATATTTTGAGTGACAATTTTTCGGTCACAAACTCGACTCCCAAACCAGCGCCGATATAAGAAGGGTCTTGCATACGTTGCCAAATTTGAACCAAAGTATCATCTGGCATCAGAGAGTCAGCATCCATGGTAACAACCAAATCATATTGCGCAAGTTTGATACCAGCGTTTCTCACCGAAGCAATATTGCGTATGGGGTGATTCAGGACAACAGCTCCCATATCATGCGCAATTTGTGCAGTTTGATCAGTTGAGCTATTGTTGACAACAATAATTTCAGCTTGTTGTCCTAGCGTTTCAGTGTAGTTCTGCATCGCTTTTTGAATAGAAGCTATGGTGGCTGGTAAAAGCTTTTCTTCATTGTAGGCCGGAATCACCACAGAAATACCAGGTGCTGTCATGCTCATATCATGACATTGAATGCGTTAAGAGTCGAGTGTATTTTATAACAGATCACATATCACGGAAGCTGCGTTGAATGCGTTCCTACATTCAGCTGTAACGTAATGGGGCACTAGTAAGAAGTTTCTACCATTCTCGGTCGAGTATCTGGTGATGAGGTTCTTCATACGTTTTTTGTTGGTGACAATTTTGACATGACTGCGCCACTTTTTTTGCTGAAGTAAAATCAGGGTATTCAGCAGAGGCTTGTGTTTTTGCAGTTTTGACGTTGTTTAAGAAAATTTGCAGGTAGGACTGAAACAAAGGATGCTGGATGTTTTGGGTTTGTAATGTACTCGCAGTTTGTTCGATGGCTGTGAGACGAGATACCACTTCGCTTTTTTTAAATTGCACCTGCTCTGGTTCAATTTTTAAAGCGCGATTTAATACATCAACATGATAGGCCATTTTCATCATAGATGCGATTAACATCGGTGAAGAAGCTTTTTTGATTTGCTGTGGAGGTGTGTTTTGTCCGATGGTGTTACCTTTTGGAGCACATGCCCAAAGCAAAGACAAAGAGACAAGCATAAAAAACATCGATATATTTCTTGGTTTCATAGATTATCTGTACATCAATC
The DNA here is from genome assembly GCA_020441045.1 of Deltaproteobacteria bacterium. Lineage (GTDB taxonomy): Bacteria > Bdellovibrionota_G > JALEGL01 > JALEGL01 > JAGRMV01 > JAGRMV01. Next base: position 4,732 of record JAGRMV010000031.1, read on the forward strand.
TCATTGAGATCATATGATACATATCATATATACATAATTGGCTTGAAGCGTTTTAGCCAATGCAAAAATCTATGGTTTGAGAGAGTGAAAGTCGTCGTAATTGATCATAAGACGCCCATTCGGCAATTTATGAATGATGTCTTTAAAATAGCGGTTTTGCATGATGTCCTCAGGTATATAATGATGCCGTGAATAAATTGTGTTGGAGTAAGTGCCATCATGTCCGGTGACAATGACAATAATGGCCAAAAGGTCCCCTCCTGTCATGTCAATATGAAAAAGCGGTGAGTCTTCATCGATGATATGGTTTACCGTCCATGAAAGCTTAAATAGCGGCGTTCCCGCCCGGGTTGTTGTAAGAGTAGTAAGCTTTCGTGTATGCTCACCTTCTTGGGTTGTATAATCTAGCAAAGCCGATAGTCTAATATCGGCGGCAATGATATCATTACCACGAGCATTACCAATACGAAAAGTAAGGGTTCTTTTGCCATCCAATGTGGTATCAAGCATGTTGCGACTGAACAGTACTTTTGAACTAGGTTTAGCAAGTTTGGCAAAAATAACACCTGTGACAACAGCAATACCAATCAGTCCAAAAGCAGCTTCAATGGTCACGATCATATTTGAAAATAGCCCTTGCGGCGATAAAACCCCATATCCAATGGTAGACATGGTTTGCACGCTGAAAAAGAAAGTATCAAGAAAAGAATGAAAAGCGCTGCCGCTAATGGCATTGGGCACAAGCAAATAAAGAGTTGCAAAGAATAGGTTACTGACAATATAAATAAAAATGATCGCCATAAGTAGCTGTGGCCATGTCGCCTGCATGAAAAAAAAGTAGATGTCTTTTTTATAATCATTCGGGACACCTTTGAGTACAGGTTCTAAAGTAAGTGCATTGCGGACTGTTGCGTCTTTATGGTCAGGTGCAGTAAGGTGAACGGCCTCTTGCATGAGCTCCTTTTCGTTTGTGCTTGTAGGCGCAGATAAGATGTCAAAGACAATTTGAAACAAACAAATCAGTAAACATAGACACATAAATAACGTGCCGGACATCGACTGTGAGACAAAACCAATCAGAAAAACAATGATGCCAGAAATCAATCGAATGTTGACACGAAACCGATTGCTTAGCTCTGAATTTCTACGCAAAGTAACGGCGTCAATCAAGGCGGTTGAGATCAAGGTAAAGCCGATAGATATGCTGAGTAAAAGCGCATATTCGAATGTTAGATCCCCCCCCTTAAATAATGCCGCTTTTTTTATACCAACACCTAAAAAAATAATCGCGGCTTGTAATGGAAGGTGTGAGAATAGCCACGTTGTCATAGCGTAGCGGGTTTTGGATAGCTCTGTACCTGCTACATCATCAAAGTAGATCCACCAAATAGAACATGTTAACAATAAGGCAAAACAAGCTTGAAAGACCTGTGCAAAACCAACATAACCTATTGAGAGTTCTGAAAGCACTTTGACAAAGGACTCACCAAGAACGATAATGGTGAGCAGTCCATAACGTTCAGAAAGATGTTCATGATCAAAAGGGTATTTATCTGCAAGTGATCGAGCATAGGGAGACAGGGGGGCAAGCATAACAATGGCGACCCCAAAAATCCATCCGATATAGAAGTAGCTCCCCCAAAACAATGCGGCAATCCATAGTGCGCCATTGATCAGAAAAGCATATCCCCAATATTTCGCATAGTCAGCCCCGACTGTCTGTTGTTTCCAGCTGCGCAGATAAAGAAGAAAAATCAAAAATTGTGAAAAAGCATAAGAGAGCCCAAATGCCAGTGGTTTGCCATGAAACAAAGAGTATATCGACATTCCCATGGCACCGACACAGAACATCTTTAGAAATACCAGAATACGATGGAAAATATCATCAACATTATATCGGTTCGAATAATAGGTGAAGCCGGTCCAGGTAATCCACAGCGGAATAAACACGGCAAAGGTTTTGATAAAATAGGCTAAAGAAATATTTTTAGAAAAAAAATTACCCAGTTGAATAAATGCTGCGACATAGATCAGGTCATAAAACAATTCAAGCCACCCAGCTTTTTTTTCATAGGTGGACGCCTCGGTATGAAAAATGGGTACGTGAAAAAAACGACTGCGCATAATATATTTAGATGTACCCGAAAAAAGCTTTCGTGGCGAAAAATATCCTGCCACAAAAGGGGTACTTTATCCGATGCAATTTTCACAGCAGCAAGACTGTGTTGGTAAACAGGTTTATAAGCAAGGCTACAACATATGGGTGTATGCAAATCAAAACAATATTCTTACGCCTGATAATATAGATGTGTATCTATCAAAAGTAAAAGCTCAAGCTTTAACCTATGATTTTGTTGGCATAGGGCAGCAAATGAAAAAAATCTTGCAGGAAACGATGCAAGAGTAAAGTTGCCACTATTGTTATAAAAATGCATTTCTCTATAGTTTAGAAAGCATGTTTTTTCTTACTTTGAAGAAGATTCAAGACGTTGATATAGTTTTTGAATCATGGCTTTCCTTTTATCCTCTGAGATAGGACGAAAACCATTGGGGTAGATTGTCACCAAATCATTTGGAATCTCTGTAAGAAATCGCGAAGGTGCTACTGACATCAACCTTCCACGTTTGGTTCTTTTTTTGGCGCGGGTGAGTAGCAAATGTTCTTTTGCACGGGTGATACCAACATAAAATAGGCGGCGCTCTTCGGCAATATTGCTCCCAAGGCTGCGATGTGGGAGCAAGTCTTCTTCGACGCCAATGAGTAAGACGATAGGATACTCAAGCCCTTTGGCTTTGTGAAAAGTCATGAGTTGTACTTCGGAGTTGTTTTTGCCTGTTTCTTTTTCGACATCTCCCAATGCCATGGCTTGGTAAAAATCCAATATGGTTTGCTCAGAGCGCCCTCCTGTTTTGATAAACGCATCTAATACGCTGGTAAAAGTTTGGATAAGGTCCCATCTTTTCATTGCAGTATGCTGGTCTTTGAAAGATGAAAATACATATTGCTTGTACTGTATCTGTTCAAGCCATTGCAATAACGTATTGCCAGCGGTTTTACTACCGTGAAGCATTTGTTTTTTTACATATTGTAAATTTTCATGCAGAAGCTCAACTGCATGCTGCGTTTTATTTTGTAGGGCAAGTAAATCAAATTGTTTAGAGGCTTGGAAGAAACTAATGTTTTCCTGTGTAGCAATTTCTTCCATTGCGGTGATGCTTTTTGTACCAATCGATCGTGAAGGCGTATTCAGAATGCGTCGAAAGGCAATTTCATTGGGACGAAATGCGCAGGTCAGATAAGCCAATACGTCTTTGATTTCTTTTCGATCAAAGAATCCCTGCCCTCCGGTAATGTTATATGGAATTTGTTCCTTGCGCAGATGTGCTTCCAAAAGCCCGCCTTGACTATTGGATCGATAAAGCAAACATATATCATGGAAGTGATAGCCTTGGGCTCGAAAATGATTGATCTGTTTGAGAACACCTTGGATTTCATCCAGATCGGTGTCAAAGACAAAGATTTCGGGCTTTGTTCCAGGTTCTGTGTACCCTGCAGCAGAGAGTTTTTTTTGATGGCGTTTGCTATTTTGCTGGATAACAAAATTCCCCAAATTGAGAATGGCCTCTTTCGAGCGGTAATTGCGGGTAAGATAGACACTTTTACAATGTGGAAATTTTTGGGGGAAATTAAGAATATGCTCGATTTCAGCTCCGCGCCAGCCATAAATGGATTGATCATCATCTCCGACGACAGTAATATTATGTGTTTTAGAAACCAAAAGTGTGATGAGCTGCATTTGGCTATCGTTGGTATCTTGAAATTCGTCGATCATGAAGTGGCGAAATTGCTGCTGGTAATGGTCAAGAATATCTGGATATGAGTTAAACAGTTCAATCGGTGTGAGTAAAAGTCCATCAAAATCTATCACGCCTAAGGTGCGTAAGCGTTCGATATATTTAGGGGTGAGCGCTTGGCATATATCTACGTATTCGGGATCTTGTAGCGTTGGTAGTTTGCCTTGCCGAAGCTGGCCTATGATTTCCAAAATAGTGGCTGGGTCAAAGTTATCTTTATTAGCATTTTTGGTCGTCTTGAGAAGCTCTTTGACGATACTGATAGCGTCTCCCTGATCAATAATCCCAAAGTTTTTGGGCAGGCCTGCTTCCTTATAAAATCGTTTTAGAATATACAGTCCAAATCCATGAAAGGTGCCAGCCCATATTTTTTTGGCATCGGCCCCGAGTTTTTTTTCAACACGCATTTTAAGCTCTCGGGCTGATTTATTGGTAAAAGTAAGCACAAGTATCTCATCTGCTGATGCGATTCCTTCTTGTATCAGGCGCCCGGTTCTGTGTACCAAGACCGTCGTTTTGCCACTGCCTGCACCAGCTAGAATCAGCAATGGGCCATTATTGTGTTTTGCTGCTTGTTTTTGTTCGGGATTGAGTCCTTCAAGCCAAGGTGATGTCATGTCTAAAATACGTCCTTTTTGCAATCGTGGGCAGTAAAAGGTGGGCAATGTAGCGTAATAAGATGATTGGTCAACTCTTTCTTGGAAAAGAATTTAAATAACGCGATGAGTAATTTTATGGTGAAGTCTACACAAGAAATAAAACAAATAAAGGTTGGAAAATAAAGCCAGGATGAGGTACGAAAGGGCCCCCTCGGAGGTCAATATGATGCATCTATACCAAAAATATATTGGATTGTTGTTATTGCTTGCAAGTGGCAATGTTTTGGCTGCGAACACATCATGGGTTCTAACAGAAGATGCGTTGGTCGAGAAGGTGTATCATGAGTCAACGCTACTGACCCGCCAACAATCATACCAAGCCCAGACCGATAGTATGAATCTGGAAGAAGTATCTCGTTTTCAGCCCATTTGGAAAAGTAAGATTTATTATCAAGATTCAAATGAAAAGGGACTTGCCTCATTTATGCCAACTTTTGGTCCTGTATATGGTTTTTCAACCGGAGTCATGCAGAAATTTTCACATGGGCTGGATGTAGAAGCTAATTTTTTTGGTGATCTTACAAGTACAACGGATAGCTTTATTGATAAAGCAACCCGTACAGGCGTCAATGTAAAGGCAAAAATAGATCTATTGAAAAATTTTATGGGCCGTATTGATCAAGCGAAGCTTAAAAGCAGTCAATTGCAAATCGAAAAAACTGAAATTCAAAATCACATGGATATGCGAACATTTGAACTAGAAATGAGAAAACATTTTTGGTCTTTGGTTTCAATTGAGAAAAAAATCAGTGTGGCCAATAAATTGCTTGAAACGGCTAATATACAGTACGAGGACAGCCTTAAGCGACAAAAGAATTTTATCGCAGATGTATCGGATACCCAAAGATACAAAGCACAGGTGGCAGATCGAAAATCAACATTATACACATTGACCTACCAAAAGGATTTGATCTTGCAACAAATGAAACAGTTTTTTCCATCATTATCTAATGCAACCATTGAAATGGGCGACTACAATATTGAACAAACCACAATGGCTGTTCTGGCATGCGTAGAGCAAATTAAATCTTACCCTCGAACGCCATGGGACCATACACAAATGGATGAGCTCCTTGCCGTTATTGAAAAAGATTATGCGCAGCAGAAAAAAATTGACCAATCTATTGCAGGCGCTGATTTAGCGCTTGAGTCGAAGGTGCAAGCCTCTGGAGTTGATCGTGGTTTTGCCGATTCATATGCTGATTTTGCAAGTGATGCCGGAATAGGGGTGCAGATTGGTTTGGTATTGGATGTGCCATTGGGCTCAAGCAAAAAAAAGGCAGAAAAAGCTAAACATCGTTTTCACTATGAACAATTCTTAGCAGATCAAAAAGAGACTAAGGCAACGGTTGAAGCCCAACAAAGCCAGTTGACTTCAATGGTAGATACGCTTTACGCTTCGATGCAAAATTACGATGAAAACAATGAAACGTTGTTAGACAATATTTCCCGGATGCAAAAAAAATATAAACAGGCTCGCATTGATGTTTTGGACTTAGTCCGTGAGCAAGATGCCTTATCGCAAAATGCATTGAGTGAGATCGATGCGCATTTGGCAATTATGCATATATTATTGGATTATTTTAAGGTTTTTACAGAAGATCCATGCTCAATCAACCAGCTTTATACACAATATGTAAAGAAGGGGGCGTAAGTTATGTTAGAGTTTGTAAAGTTTTTTTTGAGAAATAAAAAATTTACCCTTGTTTTGACATTATTTGTATTGGTGTTTGGACTGAGTGGGTTGGCTAGGTTGAATTCAGAGTCCTATCCAGCAGTTGACTTTGCGATGTCTACCATTGTTACTGTGTATGATGGAGCCTCTACAGAAGATATTGAAACCAAAATAACCAAGCCCATCGAGGATGAAATCAGAGGCGTCACAGGTATCAAAGACGTTAGCTCGATCAGTCAGCCCGGATTAAGTCGTATTTTTGTTCGAGGTGATATTGATAACGCAGATGTTGCCAAATTAATGATAGATTTGCAACGAGCAGTTGACCGTGCACAACTGCCCACTGATTTACAAGATCCACCGCTATTTACAGAAATTAAATCTGAAGAATTTCCAGTGGTTGAAATTGCGATCACTGGTCCCAATGATCAGCGCCAACGTGATGAGATGGCCGACCACTTAAAGGAAGAAATTGAAGATAATAAAGATATTTTAGAAGTGCGCCCCGTCGGATTTGTAGAGCGCGCTTTTGAAATCAACCTTGATGTAAAACGTATGACGAATATGTATGTTTCAGTGGATGAAGTTGTACGCGCTATTGAAACACGCAACGTCAATACCCCCGGTGGACACCTTGAATCGGATGTCGAACAAAAACTTTTGCGCATTGAAGGGAAAATTCAAAATAAAAAAGATATTGAATCCATTTTGATCCGCTCTAATGCATCCAATCAGCATATCTATCTTCGTGATATTGCAACAGTGGTTGATGGAAAGGAAGAAGCCAAAGTTTTAACCAGCCATAATGGTGAAGAAGCAACTTTGCTGATTGCAACCAAGAAAGCTGGTGCTGATACCTTAGATTTGGTTTCGGCCATTGATGAGAAAATTTCACTTTTTCAGGAAAAGTACAAAGGCGTATTTGAAATCCATGTATATTTTAATGAAGCGCTAAATGTGAAAAAAAGGGTAGGCATTCTGCAAAGCAATGCTTTGGCCGGCTTGCTTTTGGTTATCTTGTTTTTATTTATCTTTTTGCCAGGTCGCATCGGCTTTGTGGCCAGTTTGTCACTTCCAATTTCTGTTATGGCGACTCTCGCTTTTATGCCGATCTTCGGTATGAATCTGGACGCCATAACCATTTTGGCATTGGTTATTGCCATTGGGATGATGGTTGATAACTCGGTGGTTATTAGTGAGAACTATACTAGGTTACGGGGAGATGGCATCAGTTCACGTGAAGCTATTTTATCTTCATTGCAAACCCTGTGGCTTCCGATCACTGCGACAGCAATGACAACAATTGCAGCCTTTTTACCTATGCTGGTTACCAAAGGTATCATGGGAGAGTTCATTAAATTTATTCCGATTATTGTATGTATTGCTCTTTTGATGAGTTTGATTGAAAGTTTCTTTTTGCTACCAATGCGACTTGATGGAGTAGCTGCAAAAAAGGCCAAACAGCAGTCCGACTGGTTTCAGCGTAAATTTTTGCCCATTTTTGAAAAATTTGTGTCGCTTGCCGTTCGGTTTCGTTATCTTTCATTGGGAGTTTTTGCAGCAACACTCGTAGGTTCATTTGTACTGATGTTTGTTTTTAATGCGTTTATTTTGTTTCCACCAGATCAAACAGAAATTTATGCAGCCAGAATTGAGCTTCCTTCAGGTACCACTCTAGAAACTACGCATAAAGAAGTTACCCGCATTGCGAAAAATATTCATCAAAATATGAGTGACCAAATCAATCATATTGTTGCGCGTGCAGGAATTTCAACGTTGGGCCCAAATGACCCTAAGGAAAAAGAGAGCGAAAATGTTGGTATTATTTTGATCTATGTCAACGATGATACAAAGTTTAATACACCACACACTACATTTTTGAATGACTTGCGAAAAATTAAAAGTGATGTTGCTCTTGTTTCTTATGAAGCAGCGATTAATGGTCCTCCGGTAGGAGAACCCGTAAATGCCACATTTAGGTCTAATGATAGCAAGCATCTTGAGGAGTTAACTGAAATTATCAAGCTTTATTTAGAATCTATTCCAGGATTACGTGATGTTGGGATTCAGGATGTATTTGGTGACGAAGAAGTTTTTGTCAAAATCAATTATGTTAAAGCTGATCAGCTTGGGTTGACCTCACAACAAATAGGGAGTGCAGTTCGAACAGCGATATCTGGTAAAGTTGTTTCAGATGTAAATTTAAGAAATAAAGAAGTGGATTTGGTTGTACGGTTTGCGCCAGCGTATAGAAAAAACTTACAAGACCTTTCTAAGGTTACATTGATGGGAAGAGGTGGGTACCTTGTGCCGCTTTCCTCAGTTGCTAATTTTGAGTTAGCGCCAGCTACTGCACATATTAAGCGTTTTGATTATAAGCGTTCAAAAACATTAACAGCAAATATTGATTTAGAAGTAATTAGTTCGGTTGAGGCCAATCAGAAGCTGATGGATAAATTTACAGAAGTGCAAAAGCAATACAAGGACGTGAGTTTGGTCTTCGGAGGTGAAGAAGAAAACACGAAAGAGTCAATGGAAAGTCTTTTCAATGCATTGGTTCTATCCCTGATTGGTATTTTTGCACTGTTGGTGTTTTTATTTAATTCTTATTTGCGGCCTCTTGTGATTATGACCACTATCCCTTTGGGGCTTGTAGGTTTTTCGATTTCATTCTACCTGCATCAAAGACCGATAAGCTTTTTAGCGATGATCGGTTTGATTGGGCTTGGTGGGATTATTGTTAACTCGGGTATTGTTTTGATTACGTTTATTGAAGAGTTAAGACAGGAAAACCCATCTATGAAATTGCATGAAGTTTTGACGAAAGCTTCTGGATTACGTTTACGTGCAGTTGTAGTGAGTTCACTAACTACGATCAGTGGTTTGTTGCCAACTGCCTATGGTATTGGCGGATCTGACGCCATGCTGGTGCCGATGACATTAGCGATGGCTTGGGGGTTGACCAGTGGCACCATTTTGACTTTGATATGGGTGCCGTGTGGTTATGCGATCATTGAAGATATTTCAAATTTGTTTAGACGCTCAAAATAGCTCTTAATCTAAAGTATATGCTTTGAAATAATCATTTGGATATTGAGGCGGTCGTTGTATTTTGCATCTTCTTGTAAAAGAATTTTATTGAGGTCATAACTTGATAGGAATTCGTGTTCGGATGGTTCTTTGGCCATAACTTCAGGATCTGCGCCGTGATTCAAAAGATACTCAACCAGGTTTTTGTCCGCCCATATGACCGCGTCGTGCAGCACAGTCAATCCATTGGGGGCAATTTCATTGATGTCAAAACCGGCATGAAGAAAAATTTCTACAACCTCTTCAATTTTTTCCCTGTTACAAGACCGGTCTCCATACCCAGCAAGAATAAATTGTAGGAGAGTCTGTGTATCATCACTGGTGGGGATGCCTTGCAAGTTCTTGACTCTTTTCAGGTAGGTCATAGTTGGGACGGGGAAAGCGTAAACAGGTTTATCGCAAGTAATATCCATAATCAATGCCGTAATATTGTTTTTTCCAAGCATTGCAAACGCTACGCCATAATATGTTGCTATAACCATACATATGGAAAGTAGGAATTTAATCATATGCTCGCCAGAATATCTTTTTTTGCAATGATTCAAAAGGAAAATAAAATGTAGTATTTATGACCATCTGAAAGATGGATTTAATCGTGTTATTGATTTTACTCGAATTTTCGTGGGAACATTTTAACGAGTTGCTTCTTATGCGAAAACAGAATGATGCCACGGAACTTGGTGTTTTTATCTAGAAATGCATATGCATTTTTTTCAACTTCAAGCATGTTGGCATAATTTCGATCTAATGTTGTTTTATCTCTGGTTTTTGCATAGACCATGAGCGTATCATCGGACTGATTGATTTTAGTGATTTTAAGACCAGGAAGGTGTAGTTGGCTTGCATATTTGGATTTAAAATTGGGCACTGTAAAAGACTGCCAAGCACTTAACATAAAAACAATAACTAAAAAACCTAGAATGAAAAGGTTGCGCAGCGTTTTTTTATTTGCAAGATCCACCGGAGGAAGAGCGGGTTGTTCTTCAGCTTCTTCTTGCTGGTTGAGCTCGTACGTGGAGCGGGTTAAGATCATATCCATATCGGATATATGATCTACAGTTACATCAATATGGTTTGTAAAGTAGTCGATGGATATTTGTGCTTGCTTTTCAACTGCCAGGATTGCTTCAGGCGAATTGTCCGATATTTTTTGAGCCCACTGTTTGTTTCTAAATATTATGATGATTTTTTGGGCAATATCAAATGAGCTATTACTTAATGATGTAAAAACCAAGATGAGTTTTTCTCGTTCTTCCCTTTGTTTGGCTTTGTTTGGATCTACTTCGGTATCATCTTCTTGCGTTGCTATTGGATCCTCTGGGATAACAGTCACGTTTTCGTTTTCGAGTGCCAAGTACTGTTGTAAAAGATTGTGTATCAGATTTGCACAATAGGTTAGGTCCTGACTACTGTATTGCTTTGCATTGTGTAAAAAAGCATAGATCAAAGAAAAGTGAATGTAGTACATTTGAATCTGTTGCAAGCCTTGTTCAAAAGTGTCTTCAGGATGCGCGCATTTGTCAAAAACAGGATCTGAAACTTGTTGTAAAAGTGTTTGAACGGCAAGGTTATTGTATTTACGATCTCTTGAAAACTGGCTGAACAAATCCACATCAGCCATGACCACTTTTTTTATATCTTCGACGGTCAAGGATTCTGAGCAAGACTTAAGAGATTGTAAATTTTGTAGAATAGAAATTATATTTTGTTTATTTTGGGTATCTAGCTTGTAAAAGCGGGCCCTAAAATAGTATCCATCTCGGTCGTGCGCTTTAGCGCCAGAGCGTATATTAAAAATGCCTTGGATAATGCCTGCATCTGGGTCTTTCCATTGAATGCCGACGCTTATGCCAATGCGATATTGGGTCAAGGCGTGAAAAAGAATACCAGATTTACTGATCGAAGTGATTTCTCCTTCTGATTGTGGCACATTTTTTTCAATGATTTTAATGGGGTGAAAGTAATTCCAGCGTTTGGCCTGCCCCCTGTTTTTTACTTTTTCAGACATGCGATTATGTCTGATCTTATCTAGAGTACGATCTTTTGTCTACGGTTTGTCACCCCCA
>JAGRMV010000319.1 GCA_020441045.1 Deltaproteobacteria bacterium
TATTAAATACAATTATATTTTTTAATCGTACACTAAAGAAAACGATAAAATATTTTTGATATTGATCTGCATAGCTATATTTTGTACGATGAATCTATGATTCAAACACAATAAAGGAGAGAGAAATGAATCTTACAAAATGGTTGATCGGTTCTAGTATGGTTATCCTCATATCTGCGTGTGATGGAGTAACTGGTATCCAGCAGGCTTTAGATGGTGATGCTGCAACAACTCAAATTGGGTTTCAGGTCTCACAGCCTTCTTCAGCGACGACAGCATTGACGCAAGCCATTGTCAGCGCTGAAGACTTATCGCTTGATGTGGCCAAAGCTTGTATTGAAAAAATCAAACTCAAACTTCCCGATCATTTATCTTGCGCAGATGTTGGCTTTGTTGAACAATCAAATGTTCGATGCGAAACAGAGACTGAAATCGAAGATGGTGTTGAGCAACAATCGTCTGAAATCAAAATTTCGGGCCCATTTGATTTTGACCTCCTTACCGGCCAGTCAACGCCATCACTCGCAGATATCATGATTCCATCTGGCAGTTATCGTGAAATCGAATTTGATTTCCACGGTGACTGTGGCTACGGTGAAGAAATCAGTCTGGTATTGGAAGGCACCGCGACAGATGTAGATAGTACCCCACACCCATTTGCCATGTATCTGGAGTACGATGATGACCTTGAAATCGAATCGCTCACTGATATTAATGTATTAGAAGATCAAGCCAATCAGATTTTTGCAACACTTGATTTAAATAATTGGTTTGCAGAAATAGACTGGGTACAGTGTATTGCCGATGGTGATCTAGTCGCAAATCCATCTGGCACCGTTGTGATTGACCAAGATATATCTGGTGATGGTGTATGTAATGACGTCTATGAAGATATTCTCGATGGTATTAAGATGGCCTTAGAATTTGAAGATGATGATGATTCATCCAACGATGATGGTCAGACCGATGATTCCTCTTCTGATGATGACGATGATGAATCTTCTTCATAATTGTACTACTTTTGATAAAAGCAAGGGAGTTGCAAAGCTCCCTTGC
>JAGRMV010000320.1 GCA_020441045.1 Deltaproteobacteria bacterium
TGGTTTTGGTTCTGGCGGGGCCGTGGAAGGAAAATTGGGCCCGGCATTTCAGTTTGGGTTGATCCACCCGTTGACCCAATGGATGGATCTTGAATTGATTTATCAGTTTTCAACTTTTCGCTTTGATTCGCCAGACCCCATTGTGGTTTCGCAAACCATTAACTCTAGAACAGGCATGCACCAAGAATTGCTTCGAGCTGTATTTTATTTGCCTTATACGATGGGCCAACCTTTTTTATCTGCAGGTATAGGTGGATATCACTTTACCGGGTTAGATAATAAGACCGGTTTAAATTTGCCGCTTGCGTTTGAGGTTCCCGTCGGGGCTGGTTTTAGGGGGTATATTTTTAAAAACCATATTTCTTTGCAGTTTGAGTATGTGTATCATTTTCTTTTTGGGGAAAATCAATCGACATCAACTTTGGCATTGATGAACCGTGATGAGTTTAGATTTAATGCATATACACTGATGGGGTCGTTTACATTTCACTTTTTTTAGGAAACGATAATGAAAAAAATAATCATAAGTTTATTGGCTCTTACCTTTGTCTCATGTGCGCATGGCCCCATTAAAAAAATACAAGAACAAAGATATACGGGCAAATGGAAGAGAAATTTTTCTTCGAAAAATATTGGTTTGTCACAAATGACGGCGCATGGGGATTCAGTGTACTGGGGAACTGAGCTAGGGGAGATTTTTCGTATTGCTACCCCAAACATGAAGAAAATCTGGCGTGTTGAGGTAGGAGATGCAATTACGACCCCTGTCTTTGTACATGGTGAATATGTATATGTGGGTACGCAAAAAGGCGATATTGTCTGCTTGGATATGGCCAAAGGTAAAAAACGTTGGAGTAAAAACTATAATACCTCTATTCGTGGCCCCTTTACACTTTTTCAGGATCACCTTTTTTTTCTAGGTTTAGATGGTCAGGTTTTTGGTATTGATTTTGTTACTGGAAAAATAGGATTTAGCCAGCGCTTTTTTGTCAACGACTCTTTTACATTGGCTTATGAGCTTCTGACAGCTGTTAGTGACGAT
>JAGRMV010000321.1 GCA_020441045.1 Deltaproteobacteria bacterium
TGAAGTTGCTAATATTCCGCTACAATCGGAGGAAAGACATGTCTGATAAAGATCAACTGAAAGATTCACAATACGATGGTATTCAAGAATATGATAATGATTTGCCTAAGTGGTGGGTTGGAACTTTTATAATAACAGTGCTGTTTGGTTTTGGATACTGGTTGTATTTTTATACTTTTGGAGGCCCAGGTCAAGTTGCAAAATATGAGAAAGCCTATCAAGCGCATCAAGAAAAATATACCTCTCAAAATAATGCAGGAGATATAAATGATGATGTCATTGTTGCTATGGTTGATTCAGTGTCGGATTTGGAAAGTGGCAAAACAATTTTTACTCAAAATTGTGTAGCATGTCATGCAGCGAATGGTGGAGGTGGTATTGGCCCCAACCTAACTGATAAATATTGGATTCATGACGATAGCCCAAGGGGAGTGTTTGAAACCGTACAAAATGGTGTGGTTGAAAAAGGGATGTTAGCTTGGAAAGGCATATTGACTACCCAGCAGATGCAACAAGTTTCAGCTTATGTAGTCAGTCTGAAAAACACCAATGTCGAAGGTGGAAAAGAACCGCAGGGAGATTTGGTTGAATAGCCTTATTTCGTATGTCACAACTTGGAAAATATGAATATACCAATTCTTTGCATGCCGATGGCCATCGTAGAATACTCTATCCTTCTGAAGTAAGGGGTGGGTTTCAGAAGCTAAAAAAGATTATTCATCCATTGATGATTTTAAACTTTTTGGTTTTGCCGCTGCTTCGCATTGGTGATGACCGTTTATTGCTAATTGATATCCAGCATCGTACATTTTTTATTTTTGGCTTTTCCTTCAACGCACAAGATATTTACCTGATGTTTTTTTTGGTGACGGGGCTTGCCTTTACCCTGTTTTTTATTACAGCTCTTGTCGGAAGAATTTTTTGTGGTTGGGCTTGTCCGCAGACGGTTTTTTTAGAAGGTATTTATCGTCGTGTCGAAAGGTGGATCGAGGGTTCTCAAGCCAACTATTTCAAAAATCGTAGCAAAAAAAAC
>JAGRMV010000322.1 GCA_020441045.1 Deltaproteobacteria bacterium
AGGGATAAGTCGTGGTATAGCCCTCGCGTGCCGTATAAAATCCCTCTAGATCCATCTCTAAATCCTAGCTCGCGGCGCGCTTTTAATACTTCTTTAGCTTCTTGATGACCTAGTGCAATGGAGTGTCGTAATAGGCTGAGCTCTTCGTGGCTGAGGTGTTCATTGGCATGTACCTTTTCAATGATTTCCTCGATGCTGGTTTCGTTTTTGATGAGCATCTCTGGGATGATTCTGTTTCCGTCTGTTCCCCAAAACAGGGCGCCGCCGGCGCCGGCGAAACTGCCGAGCATCATGATCCGAGAGATGGGTGAACCTCCACCACTGGGATTGGGAAATGGCGGTGTGTACGTCGATCGAATTTGAGGAAGGTTTCTTACTTGCGGTACTTCATAGACACCTCTTGGGACTCTGACCCCTGAGCCATTGAATCCTGCATATTGTAGAGTCGTGTTGGATGTGGTGAGCATTTTCCAGAATTTATTTAAAAATGTAGCTGCTTCGGATGCCATTGATACGGCTACTTCCGCAATCATTTTGCCAATTTTTGATCCAATGTAGCCACCAGCAGCACCGAGTACCAAATCAAAAACGGCTTCCCAGAGCAAATACCCAAATACTTTGGCACATTGCTCGTCAGTTGGTTCTCCATACTTTGATCTATAATGATCCTTCCAATTTGAATATTCCCAATAGGTGCGGTATCCCAAATAGCTGACAAAAATAATCGTGATGGCTGTGAGCGCTTGCCCAACAAAAGGTGTTCCATACATGGCAGCGGCGATCGATGCGGCGGTGCTTACACCAGCTCCAATTCCTGCACCAACAGCAATTGTTACACCTGCTTCGATAAGTGTTTTTTCAAGCTCTTCGCCAAAAGCTTGTTGAATACCATAAAGCATACCTTCACCAAACCACATAAGCTCGTCTGTTGAAATCATGATGGTATGTGCTTCTTCATCATAGTAGATTGGGTCTTCGGATTCTTGTTTAGATGCATTGAAAAGTTTTACCTGGACGGGCCCCTTTGT
>JAGRMV010000323.1 GCA_020441045.1 Deltaproteobacteria bacterium
TGAGTTGCGCGATGGTTATGTTTTTCGAATGGTTTTTGAATAACGAATTTCACGGCATTTTTTGCCTGCGTCAAGATAAGCACCGACGACGTTGATTTGGATATGATCTTTTGAAACAGCAGAGCAAGTAAGATAGGGAGGAATCTCGCGTGTGAATTGTTTTTGGCATGCACTGGTATCGATCCCTTTTTGTTGCTGTTGAGAATACTTTCCTTGATCATAGCAGAGGACAAAATGAAGGAAATAAGGGTGAGGCGCCTTTATTTCTGGATCAGGTGAAGTGTGGCTAATGACTTCACCATGCATGGCTCCTTTAAGCCATTTTTCTTGTGGGGTTGTCCCTGAACCAAGCTCTTTTTGAGGTAGGGATGATAAATCTGTGAGCTTTGACTTGACCAAATGAGAAATACTATCAAAAGAATCTTTATTATGGGAGGCCTGAATGGAAGATGAAATGGTTCCAGATATGCCTAAAGCAATGACTGTCATTATGATAAGGGTGGAAAGTAATTCGATGATCGATATGCCCAATGAGCGGTATCTTGTGTGTCTTATGTAATATCTCATGTGATTTGCTGTAAACTTTCCACTAATATTTCTTCGATTGTAAGGGAACACAGGGCAAAGTATAGAAAAAAATCTTTGTAGAACCTTATTTTAGGTTGGCATGGTGTAAGGCACTGTCATGCCTGGCGAGGTTATAGTTTATATTTTTGTCGCAAACTACGCTCAATATCTTTTTGCTTGATATCTTCACGCTTGTCATGCAGTTTTTTGCCTTTGCCCAGACCAAGTTGAATTTTGACTTTCCCACCTTTAAAGTACATTTTAAGGGGGACAAGAGCGAAGCGATCTTGGTCTATTTTGATACCGAGTTTTAGGATTTCACGTTTATGCAT
>JAGRMV010000324.1 GCA_020441045.1 Deltaproteobacteria bacterium
ATACGCGGCCAGTTGACTTCTCGGAATACGGTTTTGGGCGGCTGATTGGATTTTCATCAAAATCCGCACATGCCGGGTAAACATGCTCAAGATGGCAAACGCATTGACACCACTTTCAAAAAGATAGTACATACCTTCAAATGCTTTTTTGGCATTTTTGTCCATTACTGCATCGGTGCATGCAAAAATGTCATCTCCGTTGAGTTTCATCACCATGGTAAAAACATCATCTTTGCTGATTTTCTGCGCCGGATGAATGTACAGTGCTAGTTTTCCGATCTCTGTATTCATCCGACCTACATCGGTACCGATAAAATCAATCAAAAGACCTTTGGCTTCGCGATCGATACTCACGCCATACTTGGTTGAGAGACGATCGACCCATGCTGACATCTGCGCGAGTTTTGGGGTTTCCAAAGCGACAAACTGGGTTTTTTTGATCAAGTCTTTATAAAACTTCTTGCGCTTGTCTATTTTTTCAAGCTGCCATACCACTGTGGTTTGCTGGGTCGGCTGATCGATATAGGTAAAAAGTTTCTCTTGTTGTTTTTCATCCAATTCTTTTTTTTGCGACACCACGATCAGGCGGTTGCTGCCAAACATGGAATAAGAATACAAGAGATCCAAAATCTCTGAGACGTGCTGCGATTTGGTATCGGTTTTGACAATTTCAACATTGCCTTGCATCGATGCTTGGATCGAAGCAAGCCACTCGGCGGCCATAAAGCCATCATCGGTATAAAGCGTATAAAATGGATCTGTTGCCATAGACTTGTTTTGTATCAAACTTAGCTAGCACTGTCACT
>JAGRMV010000325.1 GCA_020441045.1 Deltaproteobacteria bacterium
TTGATCATGCAGAACCTATGTTTTTTATATTTGAAAACCAAACTTGGCACAAGGAGAGGTGATAACAATGGGTAAAGGTGATAACCGCAGAACACGTAAAGTGATTCAAAAAGCTTCACAAAAGAAGAAGAAACAGCGTATCGAACGCAAAAAAGCACACGCAAAAAAATCTTCAAAATAATTGATGTTGTATGAGCTTTGGGCTCGCGGCATTAGGTTTATCGGTTGAAGTGATCTTGCAACTGTTACGTTCAGGTGTTTGGTTTTTTGATGTATTGCTCATGGTGAGATGATGATCATCAAAGGACCGGTTCATCTTGAAGCACAGGCCTGTATTACGGCGCTAAGACCTGTTTGGGTTCTTTCTCACCCACACCCTGTCTATGGAGGATCGATGACCCATAAGGTCATTGATCAATTGTATCGACGTGCGGTACAGCGCGGTATTTCTGTCATCCGCTACAATTTTCGTGGTGTTGGGAAAAGTGGCGGAAGTTACGATGATGCGGTAGGTGAGGTTGACGACTTACGCTTGGTGATAGATTATTTGGAAGAATCCTATGCTATAACGGCGGAGCAACTACATTTGATTGGATATTCCTTTGGCTCTTATATTTCTGCGATGGTTGCTTCTTCAATGCAGTCTTTACATAGGTTGTCATTGATTGCCCCGCCGACATCGATGTTTTCGTTTCCCGGGTTACAAAAAAATTTCCCCCTAGATGTTTACATGCCGGAAAAAGATGAATACACCGAGCCT
>JAGRMV010000326.1 GCA_020441045.1 Deltaproteobacteria bacterium
GTCCCTCGCCTGATCATCACCCCACTGTCTTTTTTTTTTTTTTTTTTTTATTCGATCGATATGCTCTCACCCCTTTGGCAAAAAATATCGATGTTCAATCCAGTTGTATACCTGATCAGCGCCTTTCGCTGGAGTTTCTTTGAACATGCTGACGTTCCTCTTGCGACGAGTTTGATTGCCATCAGTGTTTTTTTACTCTTTGGCATGGTCATCATTCGTTGGATCTTTACCACCGGTTATCGACTCAAAAGTTAATGCAGCTAGAGTAGCACAAATTCGTTTCATCGTATTTTAGCCTTGGGGTTACAGGCTCCGACGAATGTTTGTTGTATACAATAAGATGGTGGGAGATATACCATGCCTCCTTCGTCAGCTTACGCAAGTACTCATACGGCATGGTATATCTCCAAATAGCATTACGTACCGTGTTTTGACGTAAATTTAAAATACTATATTGGGGTACATCAGCTTGCCTTTTCCTCGGGGAAAAATCGCTTTTTCCCCGCTTGCTTGAAACAAGTTCAAGCAATTCTCCCCTTTTGCGCACTATATTATTGATTCATTGAACTTTAAAAAATCTGCATTGGTTGGCGCCTTAGATAACTTATCTTTTCCTCGGGGAAAAATCGCTTTTTCCCCGCTTGCTTGAAACAAGTTCAAGCAATTCTCCCCTTTTGCGCACTAT
>JAGRMV010000327.1 GCA_020441045.1 Deltaproteobacteria bacterium
CCGACAGCTTGCATATACGCAGTAACGTCTGTGGTATTCGATTGACTCATAAATTATTTTCCTTATGTTATAAATGTTTTAAGCAAATGAAAGCGCCCAAAAAGGCGAAAATGTGGCAAAAAGATGATTTTGATACCTGTCAGGTATTATGCTATTTAACATAGAGGAGATTGAGGCGATAGTAAAGATGATTTTGTGAACAGTGCCTGCTTTACATAGCGTTTATGAGCATTGTCGTCGCGTCATTTTACTGACTTTACCATTACTGAGTCCTTGCCACTTCATGATACAAACATCATTTTAGAGAAAGCAAAAATACAAGCCTTCGGTTACGTGGTTTTAACAGAACTGCGTTGTAACTACTAAGGTAGCTAGCATTAATCATACGTATAGTAGAGCTTAACGGTGCATCAGAAAGCAATTAAAGGGCAGCCATTCATATACGAATGGTTGTTCGTCAAATACAACTTAATAAATGAAATAATGATGGAGAATAAAAATGGCTATTAGAAATGACACTATCGACAACACCACGCGTAAAAGCTTGCTGACAGTTGGTTTGGTTGCCGCGGCATTGACATTGGGCGCTTGCGGTAAGAAAGAGGAAGCCCCTATGGAAACTGCTCCAGCCGTTGATGCACAAACAGCGGTGGAGGATGAAGCTACTGGTGTT
>JAGRMV010000328.1 GCA_020441045.1 Deltaproteobacteria bacterium
CTGTGCCGAAATGCAGCCTGCAAGTGCTGGCCGTGCCGATGCATGCCAGTGCTAGAATAATCGGCATTCAGAACAGGCTGGGAGAGGGGAGCACCGTGGCATATTGGCTGATGAAGACGGAACCCGAGGAATGCAGCATTGACGACCTGGCCGCACATCCGGACAGATCTGTTGTCTGGGAAGGGGTGCGTAATTATCAGGCCCGCAATTTCCTGCGCCAGATGCAGGCAGGGGATGAGGTGCTGGTCTATCACTCCAGTTGCAAACAGATTGGGGTGGCAGGCGTGGCCCGGGTGAGCCGTGCGGCGTATCCCGACCCGGCGCAGTTCGATACCCGCTCTCCCTATGCCGATCCAAAGAGTCCGCCGGACAAGCCCCGCTGGGACGCGGTGGATGTGTGTTTTGTCCGCAAGTTTGCGCGCGTGCTGCCGCTGGATGAACTCAAGGCCGTGCCAGCCCTGGAGGCTTTGCCTCTGGTGCGCAGGGGCAACCGTTTGTCCGTGATGCCGGTCAGCAAGGCTGAGTGGCAGGCGGTGCTGCAGTTGGGCGGTATCTGATCGACGAACTTCACGTTTTGTCATTGTGTGTTGGTATCCGCCGCAAGGCATAAGATTTTTGGGAGATGCCTCAAGGTTTTCAAGTCCCGTCCATTAAGTGGGTTGAGTCG
>JAGRMV010000032.1 GCA_020441045.1 Deltaproteobacteria bacterium
GAAACAGCCCTAAGTTCAAATCCATATCTTGCGATAAAAAATGTCTATACTCGTTGGTCAGCAGCACAATATGTTTGCCCGAAAACTTATCATTGGTCAGTGGCAATCCGCGCATACTGGCAATACCTCCCAGACGATATTGCAATTGCGAAGGCATTTCCCCAGCACCGGATGAGCCAATACTAAAACGTATCCCCCACAGATGATTGGGGTGCAACTGCACAATACCCGCAGTATTGAAATTGATCATACGATAACTATATTGACTACCCAGTAATGGATTGGAAACACGTAAAGTCAAGCCACCGTACATACCCTGTAATGGATTAATATAGGAAAGCTGATTGCCATACACATAGCTGACTGACACATCCGAGGCATAGCCACTGTCGGTCACCTGAATGATGGTTGGATCGGGGCTGGTTTGCACCAACGCAACGTCTTGCGCCAAGCCGTTTAAATTCAAAGCAAATCGAACACCATGACTCAATCGAAGCGCGTCAATGGCTTTACCAAACAACCTGGTGTAGCCAAAATTGGCGCCATAGGAGTTAAACTGTGAATACCCCCCCATGTCAAATCGATCCAACCCGCCGTAGCGTTTGCGCAGTTGGCCGAAGATCATAAACAGGGGCTGCTGTTCTTCAAAATCGTATTCGACAAACATGCTTAAGATCACAAACTTCCAATACGCCGGTCTGCGGTTATCGCTTTTTGATGTTTCGAGCAGTCGTTCTTGCGGATCGATCTCGATGGCTTTGATTTTTTGATCCGTGATCAACTCAAAAGTATGTTTTTTCTCTGTGCTAAACCACTGCTGGGTTTGATAGGTTTTATCTTTGAACGTTACCTTTAGTGTCACTGGCTCAATAATAGACGCCGCTGTCTCTTGTTCTATGGTAATGGCATGCTTGTATTGCAAACCGACTTTCTTTTTCCGATGCCGCCCCAGTTTGTAATTGATCTGTGGTCTTGGCGTGACCCACTGCTCAAACCGCATTGATAGGTCTTTGCCCATGTACGATGAGGCAAAAGCGCGAAAACCCTCTTTAGGCAGCGCCGCAATATACGCATCGATCAACGCAACGGTTTTTTCCTTGCCGAACTCGTCTTCCATATGTGCCAAAATCGTTTGTCCAAATGGTTGTCGATTCGGGTAGCGGCGCACTTCATCACGCACATAATCTTTCGGGTAGACCAAATTGTAAAACACATCATAAAATGCAAACTGCGGCGTGTATAAAACACGATCTACCAACGGGAAAAATTTGAGCATTTGCAAAATACCGATTTGGCGCGCGTCACGATGTTTGATTTCAAGCGATTGCACAAGCTCTTCGGTCAGCCGCCAAGCCACAACTTCTTGCACCCAAAACAGATCTTTTTCGTGCTCCATTGTCGACAAGGCTTGCTCGTAAAGCTGCATAAACAGGGCTTTGTATATCGGGATTTCGTGATAGTGATGCAAAAGCGTCGGTACTTTAAACGCGCGATCAGAAAAATACGAAATGGGTGTGCCATCGACGACCAGCATTTCACGCAGTGGCGCTTGCACCAAAGTATAGGACATCCGCTGATTCAAGTTCCGTGCTTGCAAAAAATTTGCAAAATGATCGATCATTTTTTCAAACGGCTTGCGCGTACTTTTTTTGCGGTAATCACGGTGAAACACATCCACAACATAGCCGTTTTTTTCAACCCGAAACGACTTGATATTACCAACTTTCAGGGAGACTTGTCTGGCCTG
This sequence comes from Deltaproteobacteria bacterium, assembly GCA_020441045.1. Classification (GTDB taxonomy): domain Bacteria; phylum Bdellovibrionota_G; class JALEGL01; order JALEGL01; family JAGRMV01; genus JAGRMV01. The sequence goes on from JAGRMV010000032.1 coordinate 1,748, forward strand.
TTTGAGTTCAAAGCTATTGCCGTGGCTCAGATCTTCTGGCATCGCAAGCTGCAGGTCCTGCGCGCCATTGATGTGCACCGACCAATCTGCCACCGGCATCTGGTAGGAAGGGTGAAAAGTCCCGTTTTCAAATGACACCAAAACAGGCGACCAGCCCCCCGATAAAGTCAGTTGTTTGCGATACCAACCAAATGAACCGTATTTATGTGGCACCTGCAAAATGGTTTGCATTGATATCTGTACCGTCTGCCCTGGTTGCAAAGGTGAAGGCAACGTCTGTCGCATAAAGACTTGCCCGTAGCGCTCTTGGTCTAAGGCAGTCAGTGTATGCGCATCTATCATCTGATCATCGACTGCCATTTGCCGTAAATCCAAAGAACCTGCGGAAAACCCATGCGGGTAAATGCGATGCAAATTCACATCGTTGATATTGGGCAATTTTTTCTGATAACGGTTGGGATAGAACATCCAAACCAAATGATCCAAAGCAACATCCGAATCATTGGTGATGGTTGCTTGCAAGGTCTGCGGATACTGACGCTGCGCAAAGTCCGTCAAGTCAAGGCTAACATCATACTGCACACGCAAGTCCGAAGCCTGCACCAAACAAGCAAAAAACACTGTTAAAATAAAGACATACAAACGCATGGCGGACCTCACCATATCTTACAAACGCAGAGTAAGCAAAAACTCCCTCTTTACCCCACCCCACATTGACATTTCGCATTACAATGCAGCAAATATAGAACCATGGGGATCCACAAAAAGCACATCTGCCTGACAACAGTAGCCTGGTAACACACCCGATCACCACAACCCCAACCATAAATAAACAAGGCCAAAGGCCTTGTCCAATTCCCCTCGACCACCCCCAAAGGGCAAAAAAAACATTCAACCTGCACACTTTGCTGGGCTTTTCAATACTTGCGCAGCTGTTTGAAAAGCCCAGCAAAGTGTGCCCCCAATGAAAAACCCTGCCCAACCCCACGCTAACTATGTAAAAGTGTTAACAATATTTGTTTTTATTTTTTTTCTCAGGGTAAATTCTAGTCTATTTGCTTTCCAATGTTACAATAGAGGGATATGCGCTATTTTTTTCTGCCATCAAAAATTTGCGGCGTTTTGTTGCTCCCATGGCTCGTCTCGGGGTGTTTACCCACCCGGCCTAGCAGCGTATCCAACGCCACCCATTCCAAAAATCCAAAGCTTTATTATGAAAGCCTGGGCGAGCTCGATGATGCTACGCTCATTGCGGAAACCGAAGACGCCAAAATCATTGGCGCCTAAGTCAAAGATGAAATCGCCCAAGAAGATTTAGATCGTGCCCGTAAAGAAGACATCCCCATCATCGTCAATCGCCAAGTAGAAAAATGGCTCATCTATTTTCAAGGCAAGGGCCGGAAACATTTTGCGAAATGGCTCGAACGCTCAGGTCGTTATATTCCGATGATGCGCCAAATCTTGGCTGAAAACGGTTTACCCGATGATCTGGTCTATCTGTCCATGATTGAAAGTGGCTTTTCATCTTACGCCCACTCTCGGGCCAGCGCCGTTGGGCAATGGCAATTTATCTACCATACCGGTGTGCGCTATGGCCTCAAAGTCAACTGGTGGATTGACGAGCGCCGCGATCCCGAAAAATCAACCATTGCAGCGGCGCAGTACTTAAAAGACTTACACGATGAATTCCAGCACTGGTATCTAGCTGCAGCCGGCTATAACGCGGGCGAAGGCAAAATTTCGCGGGCTATCAAACGTTACCAAACCGATGATTTTTGGGAAATTTCAAAATATCGCTACATCAAACCTGAGACCAAAAACTACGTTCCCAAACTCATTGCTGCTGCGATGATTGCCAAAGAACCTGAAAAATATGGGTTTACTGATATCGTCTACGAAAAGCCCTTGATTTATGACACCGTTGCAGCGCCCAAGCCGGTCGAACTGAAAGTGATTGCAGATGCTTTGGGCATCTCTGTAGATGAAATCAAAGCATTGAATCCAGAGCTCATCCAAGACGTCACCCCTCCCAAATATCCTAACTACGAATTAAAAATTCCGGTCGGTTTAAAAGGAATATTTTTGACCAAATATGAAGCCATGCCGGAGTATGAAATCAAAGATGTCATTACCCATCGCGTCCGCAGTGGTGAAGCCCTTTCGGTCATTGCCCGGCGCTATGGGGTATCGGCCTATAAAATTGCCTCATTTAACAACCTGCGTTCCCAACATCAAATCCGCGCAGGACAAAACCTAAAAATTCCCGTACCTAATGGCAAACCTGCCACTGCATATCAACGTGATGCAGCGCCGATGGTGGCCGACAATGGCAACTATAAAGTGCGCAGTGGCGATTCCTTTTGGACAATCTCAAGACGCTTTAATCTGACCGTTTCCCAGCTGCGCCGTATGAATCCATCAATCAATCCTTCGAAACTGCGTCCAGGTCAAAGACTTGTCGTTGAAGCGCCAGGCAGCGCAATATCCCCAACTACGCAGCAAACAGAAAACACAACCCAGGTCGCCTCCGCCGATGGGTGGAAAGTATACCACGTACGTAGTGGTGATAACCTATGGGTGATCGCTCGCCGCTTGGGTCTACCACTAAACGACTTGGCCAAATGGAACAACCTCAACCCCCAAAAGGCAATCCTACACCCAGGCAAAAAACTGCGCTTTAAATCGTAAGACACATCAGTCAGATATTTATAGTTGCTGGAGCTCACCCATTATTTATCTGTTTTTTTAATTTCTTTTGGAGGGTAGACTCTTTTCAGCTCGTTCATAAACGTATCAGGAAAATTAAAATAAGATTCATCCGTTCTGGTAGTTGCTGCCAATACATCGACTGCAACAATTTCGGTTTGCATTGTTTCTAAATCACTTCTTGCTTGATCTAACAGCCGAAGAAAAGCCAAGGCAGACTCTTTGACGCCTTCTTCTAAGCGGTTTTGTAATAACCGTGGTCCTGGTCCATTTTTCTGCATTTCTTCATAAAGCTCCATCAGAGCCTTAACATATGGAGCATATGCCCTTTGCTTTAAGAAAAATGAGTTTAGATTATTCTGAATAAGCATAAGGTTGTTATTCATCTTCTCATTTAGTAATTGTTTTTGTTTGCGACGATTTTTGTTTGGACTTTTTTTGTTTGAAGCATCATACTGTTCTAAAGTCGTCTGAAGTTCTCGCGCAAAAACCATGACAGGTTCATTCGCGTTATTTTCCGGATCAAATAAAATTTTTTGCAATCCTCGGAAATAGGTCAATTGATGCAACGGGTTGATGAAAAAGGCGGCCTGCTTTGGATCGGCTATAAAACGAACCATCGATGGACCCAATCCATTGATTTCCTCAGCCCTTTTTTTCTGTAGTTTATCTATTTCCGCATTGATTGCATTTTTATCAGCATTCGTGTTGGACAAAGACATTGATAGCGCTGCAATTTGCTTGGTAACATCTGACTCACCCATGGTAATGTTCTCGCAAGCATTGGTAGTCAATAAATATTCATGTAGAAGCACAATTGCCGTTACAGTTAAGTAGTCGGTGTCTTGAGTAAATTGCTTATACTCATAGCCTTTAAAACGATCCTCGATTTGCTTAGAAACGGCCGTGATAAAAAGTGGTAGTTTCCGAATACACTGAAAAACAGGGGAAAAACTATACCCATTGATGATACCATGATCTCCTATTCCATATATTTTTCCGGCGTCAGGTCCGTTTTCGGCTTTAAATCGGTTTTTAACATATTTCGCTAAGTATTGGTTTCTTATTTCGTCGATATTATCCTGACTATGCGCGCTCAGTGGGACCATGCATACGATAAACGAAAAAAAAGCGACGGATAACACCCTAATCAATGATCTATACATAACACTGCTAGTATCAAACTTTGATGATGCGTGTCAACTCAAGTCCTACAATATAAAAGAACGCCAAATCAACATCAATACAAATGCATGTAGAACCATGTAAATCTTTACATGAAGTCGTACGTTCCCGAAAGTCCATCAACAAATATGACATTGTTGAATTTACGGTTGGTGTGTGGGAGTCTAATTGTTGTCTAATTCCCACATATGGCTGTCTTCATTCCAATAATAAATCGAAAGGGGAGATTGGACAGCGGTAGAGAGAAGTAAGGCTTTGGTCTGGTCAGTAGGGTTATAATCCTGTGAGTCGTTGTAGACCACCGAAAAACTTTCACCATTTGAAAATTCTTTGACCAGATCAATAAAATTTTGCAATGATTTAATTTTCTGATTGTTGATTTTTTTGATCACCATCGCACGTTCTTCAGTCTGCTTGCTACCTTTGTACAATCGTCCACCGAGTGCATCAAAGGTCGTGCCTTCTTCGGCTGAATTTAAAAATACCCCATCATTAAATGCCCCACCATAAAAGAAAAGAATACTTGGCGTTAAATCATGAAAAATCGCCCCAGCAAATCTGATAAATCTTTTTGGCAAATACTGATGCGCATCCACAACTTTGATTTTTACATCAAAAATATTGTCCTCGAGTTTTTTACCTTTGCCTTGTCGATACATCTTCAAAGTCACATAGCCACCTACACTCTGGTCGACTACTTTATCAAAGGTATAAAGCGAGTATCCAATGTTGATAAAATCCTTTGTGTCATGCCCTTTGATCGCCAACACAAAATCTCCCACTTGTATATTGTTGGCGGCGTCGGTCCCCTCAATTAATCGTTTGATTTGCAAGGCATAGTGGATACCTTTATTTTCTTTGATGCCTTGCTCAGCCCAATCTTCAGGATAGCCCCAAGTACCAGTGGCTGTCGCTAAACCGATAGTATCCAGTTGCACAAAAATATCTCCTCGCTTAGGGGTATTTCTTTCTTGCAATTGCTCTAATGCATCTTGGATGTAGTCGATGCGCACTTCATAGCTTTCAGTAGCTCGGCCTGCGGAGTGTAGTCCCACCATTTTGCCATCGATGTTCCATAGGGCTGAACCACTTGCACCTCCATCCCGTGATAATGTTAAATGAATATGATGAGAGTACCTGGAATGATCGCCACTACCAAGATTGGCAAAGAGCTTGTTGACATGACCATACTTATACGAATTCTCTGCTCCCGATATATAGCCAAGCAACATCAATTGTTCATTCGGAGAAATATCTTCAATAGATCCGAGCGTTGCTTGCGTCAATTCGAAATCAACCTTTCTCGGGTCAAATTTGACAAACGCAAAATCATGCCAAGGATCGATATAAAAAACCTTGCCATTGACAGACTTGCTATTAAAAAAATGGATGCTGAGTTTGTTCAGAGGACTCTTGGAGACCACATGCCGATTGGTAACAATCAGACCTTCCTCTTTATCCACAATCACGCCGGTGGCAGCGCCTGAAAATGGGAAATCATTGTCCAAGCCAATACTATTGGCGACATCTAACTTGACAACAGCTGGTCGCACTTGTTCTATCAAAGCATTCCACTGATCTCGATCATCATCTTGTACTTCCTGAGAAGACGCATGTGCTGAAATCGTCAGTAAAAAAAGGCCTATGAAAAAAAAGTATCTACGCATGAAAACCCCTAAAATCCATTCCTGCCCGCACCATATCTTAAAATACTGCATTATGTCAAGCCCAGTGGTGCGCTCTAGCCTGCAAAAGAAAGTCATTGTCGTATATCACGTCTATATAATTTTTTCATCTCCTATCGTGTAAGAAAGTCCCATAGATTTAAGCATCGATATACCATCCACAGGCCTCGCTCATCGAAGGTCAAGGCGACGGCCTTACCGGACAGGTATGTTGCAGTGGTCCCGGTATGGTCAACGTCATTTTGTCGCCGCTAAATCCCGGAAGTTTACAGACTAGATCAAAGCTACCTTGTTCAAGCGATACCCATAGCGGCGCCTCACCAAGCAGACGCTCATTGATATAAATGTCAGCAAGCGAGGGTTTGGATGCAATATAAACCAAGTTTTGCGCTTGTAATATCTGTCCCAACTTGGCCACCTGGTTTGCTGGCATTTTGATCGTGCTCACTGTCTTGGTAAAAGCATTGACCACTCTAAGATAGTCGACTCCCTTACTTTGAAAAAAGAACAGCATCAGATGAAATTGATCTTGGTCCTTATAATGCTTGTAGGATTCGTCCTGCAGGAATGAAAGCAGTACAGGCTCTGTCCACCCCATCTGGTGAAAAACCTCTTTGGTTTTGATTGGATTGATCACTTGCACAGACTGGCAAAACGCTTCCTGACAAAGAAAAAGTGGATCAATCTTGGTCCGATGCGCGTTGTACTCATAGACTGTCATAGTCAAGGCAGGGGCAAAGGTGATCGAACTGGCATCCGACAGTGCAATCGGCTTACAGGCCATCAGCAACAGCGCAAACAAGCCAAGCGCTACTTTATTCATGACTTCAGGTCAACCCTGGTTTTGGCATAGATATCGCCAATGCGAATGCCTTCATCATCCGAATACATAAAATAAATTTCGATCCCAATAAAAATCAAGCCAAGTAAAATAAACAGCTTACCAAGAATAGGCAAGGTAGAAAGAAACAAGGTGAGCGCAAACGGCATATTACGAATCGCCGACTGACTATAGGGACAAGCCGTATATTGACCTTGCGTCGATGAAATATAACGAACCTGAAGACCAACAATACGTTTTCCCAAACTCTGCCCTTGAAAAAATCCATCCGCCGCCAACAAATAAAAAATACCAAACATCGTCCAAAACACATGTTGGAAATGCATGTGGAAAAACCAAACCAAGCCAAAATCAATCAACTTGGCGATCAATCGAAACATCAATAAACGAATATGCGGGGCTAAACTATCCATGTAAACACAATGATTGTAACATTTCTCCTAAAGCGGATCATCTTTTCCCCCACACTCAAGCACAAAAACCATTTGCCCGATTCCCCGCTACATACCGAAAACCTCGCTTCTATGTCATGCTTGCACAAAGATTACTGTGTATTCTTTCTTAACAAAAACACAAACCGCGGTTACTATGGTAGTTGTAACAGAGATGTTTATGAAAATAAAATACAAAAAAATCATTATTGCAGGGCTCATCACGGTATTTTTTTCTGCATGCGCGCAGCGAACCACACCTTCGACTGCAACAAGCACGCAAGTTCAAAACGTCGGCTATGCATCTTGGTATGGTGGCAAGTTTCATGGACGCAAAACTGCTTCTGGTGAAATTTATGACCAAGACCAAATGACCGCCGCCCATAAAACTCTGTCGTTTGGCACATTGGTACGGGTGACCAATCTAGACAACGGCAAAAAAACCATTGTCAAAATCAACGACCGTGGACCCTTTGTCCAAGGTCGTATCATTGATCTTTCGCGGGAAGCGGCGCGCCGGATCGGCATGCTGACAACGGGCACAGCCAAGGTAAAACTAGAGTTTTTAACCGAGGCTCCGGCCAACCAAGGTCAATTTATCATTCAAACCGGTTCATTTTCTGACCCCGAAAACGCCCAGATGCAGCAGCGCGATATCACCGCTAAATTCCCCGCAATCAGAGCGCAAGTAGCTCAAAATAAAGGATTTTTTAAAGTACACCTGGGCCCCTATACAACCAACGAAAAAGCCCAACAAGATTTGGATCGTATTCGACGTAAAAATTTCGACGGAATCATCTTGCAATTCGAATGCAAAACGCATATAAGCGTTCGTCTTATGGCAGCACCGTATCGAAAAACAAAAAAAATTCGCAAGCGTAAACATCGTCGCTGTGGCCAAGATCGCAAACGCGTTCTTCGTAACCAAGGATCTACGCCTTCATTGGATAGCATTCTAGGTCCATTGCCTGAAGCTTAGTGCGATTGTTTGTACCAAACCGTATCATCCTATTTTTTTAATTATGATGTTGGGCATGGTACCAACCTCTTTCTTGAGTTATTCAAAAAAATCCTATATCTACCTATACAACGAGACTCCTTGTAGGTTTTTGGTTGATACTTGTAGATCATATGAAGCAAACAAACACATTGGCACCACTGATTACTTATGAGGGTATTGAAGGTGCGGGTAAGTCTACGCAAATGTTTGAAGTGTCCAAGTATTTTCAACAAGTCTGCCATCGACGCGTACTGATCACCCGTGAACCAGGCGGTACGCCCATCGCTGAGAAAATTCGTGCTATTTTGATTCACCCTGAAGAAGAAAACCTGGATTACAAAACCGAAGCTTATCTGATGCAAGCGGCACGCGTGCAGCACGTACAAGAAGTCATTATCCCAGGCATAAAGACCCATGATTTGGTACTGTGTGATCGCTTTATCGACTCTTCAACCGCCTATCAAGGTGTTGGCCGAAACCTTGGGGTCGACTGGATCGAAAAACTCAATGCGTTTTCTACACAAACGCTTATCCCTACACTGACATTTTTTATTGATATCCCGGTTGAGCTTTCATTAGAAAGAATGCAAGCACGAAAAAAGGGGCAACGAAAAAACGATCGATTTGAATCAGAACAAGTGGATTTCTACACCGCCATTCGAAAGGCATATATCGATATTGCCCAAAAAAATACCAGCCGCATCATTACTCTGGATGGGACACTTGCCAAAAAAGATTTAATCGAACAACAAATTACAAAAATCCAAGAGGTCTTGACCGCATGAATCAAATCCATACACGTCTTGCCAACATGATTGATCACCAACGCTTACACCATGCTTTTTTCTTTGTTGGTGCCGGTGAACAAACTTTCATGCATAAAAAGCAGACCATTTTGTTTTTGGCATCCAAGGTTTTTGCCCAGTCCACCGCCATGCCGATGGAAAAAATTCAAGCCCGTATTGAAAAGAACTATCATCCAGATTTTTACCAAATCACAACGGATGATGAACAAATCAAGGTCGAACAAATTCAAGAGCTTATTGCGTGGATATATCGCGCACCTGTAGAGGGAAAACAAAAAATCGCCGTCATCGCACATGCACAACGTCTCAACCAAAATGCATCTAACGCCCTGCTTAAAACACTCGAAGAACCACCAAGTCACGCCACATTGATTTTATGTGCGCCATCAAAAGACCATTTATTACAAACCTTGCGTTCTCGTATGTCTGTGATTCAATTTCCGCAAAGCTTTGATACTACATCTCTAGAAGAAAATGCGCCGGCATGGCTTGAAAAAATGCAAGGGATGATCATACAAGAAAAATTCATTGAAAAAGAAGTTTTTGAAACCACCCAAGAAATGTCCAAAAACCGCGCTGATCTCGCTTTTTTCTTTTCGTGGTTACAATCCCACCTCCGAGATAAAATGGCGACCACTCATGTTGCATTTTATTTCCATCTATATGCAGATTTATTCGATCAAACCTTGCATCTTGAAAATCAAATCTATCAACGCTATGGTAACATTTCACTACAACTAGATCGTTTCTTTATGGAGTGGAAACAACGTGCTTATTGACTCTCACGCGCATATTGATTTTGAATCATTTGATGAGGATCGTTTGCAGGTCATCGAACGCGCGCAGCAGGCTGGTGTAAAACACATCATTCAAATTGCGCTTGGACCAGAAGAAGAAAAATTTGCGCGGGCCTATCAGGTCGTTACCAACAACCCGCAATACTTTATGGCGGCTGGCTTACATCCGCATGATGCAGATCATTTTACATCCGCGGTCCAAGAGAGCATCATCCAATACTTACAAAAAGAGCGCGTGGTTGCATTGGGTGAGATCGGCCTTGACTACTGTTATGATCATTCTGATCGTAACAATCAAAAAAAGTGCTTTGATACGCTCATGGAAGTTGCCATCAAGCACGACAAACCGATTTGCATTCATACCCGTGACGCCCACGATGACACTGTTGCGCTGACCCAAAACCAAGATATTTTTGCGCAAGCAGGCGGGGTCATTCACTGCTTTACCGGCAGCAAAGACCAGGTCAAAGACTATCTTAATCTAGGTGCCTATATCTCTTTTTCAGGCGTGGTCACCTTCAAAAAAGCAGTCGATTTGCAAGAAGCAGCCAAGTATGTACCGCTAGATCGCATGTTGATCGAAACCGATTGTCCTTTTTTAGCGCCCACACCCTATCGTGGCAAAAGAAACGAACCCGCTTATGTCATCGAAGTGGCCAAAACCATTGCGATGCTCAAAGGTATTTCTCTAGAAGAAGTTGCGCAAGCAAGTTTTGCAAACACCAATAAAGTATTCAAACTCGGTCTTTAATTTTTTTTCTTTCTTCCTCTTGCCTTTTTGCAAAAACCTATGGTAGATGATCACTATGAATCATAAGCCTATGATCACTTTTTTTTCTGTAACTAACACTGACCGTAGTTGGCGTCGCTAGTTTTCTATTTACTTCGTGCAAGCCTTTGGCTTGTTTTTCCATATTTATTTACCGTCTAACCCAGACATATTTTCAGCTAATTATACCTGGTTTAGTACCGCTGATTTTGACGAAAGCAATATCATGGATCAATGCACTGATGTGCCGGATGCCATACGTAAAGTATTGGATCAAAAGGCTTTACAAAGAGGCTTTCCTTCTTTTGAATATATGCTCAAAAAGGAAAACCATACAAACAAACAAGTTCTGTATCTTGTCGTAAAACAATATTGTTTGGATACACTCATGCGATGCTTAGAGTCTATCTTTATACAATACCAACACTCTGCAGATATCCAAACATGGTATCAAAGGCACTGGACTAAGACCTTCATTTTAGCTGGAAATCCACAAAATCTACATAAACAGATTTGTTTTGATTACTATCAAAAAAACATTGCCAGCCTTGGTCCAATTGATCAAAGCCATAAAAATGCCAAACGTCTGTGTGGTTTATGCATACCTTTAAATTGCAAACCTCAATCCATAAAAAACTTTGCATATTTGCAACATAGCAATGGCCTAAAAATTGTCTTTGCAGATCGGTTTTTATCAATGCCAAAAGTAATTGTCCAGCTGGTCCATATTACCATGGAAATGGCTATTGAAAATGGAACCTTTACCCCTGTAACTTGCATTCAAGTTCAGCCTAGTATTTCTGTTGACGATAATAACATTGATCATATACGCGTCGATGGTGGGTTGACTGAGGTCAAGGCATTTACGCATATCGCCAATGCTTATCGAGGCACGTCATGAAACATGCTTTTTTTTACCTTCCACAAACGCCGATCAAACCGATGTCTGCTTTATGGATTCGAACTTTAGTGCAATATGATGTATCCCTTCGACTCATGCGATATCAAGGATTCAAAGTTGATCCTTATCGCTACATTGATGACTCCAGTATGCAAGTTGCACGTTTGGTTGATTATCTTGATCACAAATCTTCTACTAATGATCGATCTGGTCTTGCCCTTGGGGCATCATATATTAAGGCATGCCAACAAAGTATTTCTGAGAAAAATCGACAAACCAAATTATCCATCGAGTCGAGAAAAAAGTCGGTTAAATATTTATTACAACGCCATATTCAATCCCAACAACGCCAGTTTGGTTTATTGGGATTTGATTATGGATCCATAATTTGGGAATCTGACTTGTTATCTTCTATTCCTGAAACTTTTAAGCATCTCGAAAGCAAGCATCTGCTTTTGGATTACCGCTCCCAACACGGTCCGCTCCTTCTTGACCAAACGCAATATGGCTATGGTTTAACAGTTTTAGACGGAGAAGGCGGAAAAAGCTTTTTCGCAAAATACATTCATTTTGTCCGCTGGCTTGCCCAAAAATATACAGTTATAACCATTCAGGCTTTGGTTGAAGATCAACATCCAACATCATTACTTAAATCTTATCTTAAAAACACCACCTATAATGTCCATTGGATGTATTGCGCGCGAATTCAAATGAATGGAAAATCTATTTCATCGAGAAAAGGCGGATGGGAACAATACACATTAGAGAAAATCATTTTTGCATGTAAAGAATTTCATCCAGATGCCATGCGTATTGGCATACGACTTTATTTTTTGGGAAAATACAAGTCCACAACTTCTTTTGATTTTCAACTCGAAGAGCTGAAGAAAAAAATTGCTTTGGCCCAGGCAATACTGAATATGATTGCCCCTTATAAACGTAGACGGGCAGATAGAAAAACTCATTGTAGCACATTGCTTCACAACACCTTATCTCACCCCCATACATCTTCTCATCCTGAAATTCTTGCGCGCATGTTTCTCAACCAATGCCAAAAGGCAAAAAAAAGATTCACCCAGCAAAAAGTAAATCTTGCACATGAAGATATCAGTGACCTACATCTACTGGCAGAACTACTTGGCTACAACAAACATATGTTATGAATATTTTTTTGTTTTCAGATTTCACACACATTGAACATCATACACTCAAAATCATGCAGTTGAGGGAAAGAAAGAACCGCATTGGTGTTTATTGCCTTACCGGGAGAGATTTTTCTGGCAAAACTACGCTATTAAAAAAAATGCAATCCAAGGGCAAAAAAATCATAGGACATTCCCATGACCTTTTGCCCAAGGATCATCAATGGATCTCTGAGCTTGTTTCTCAGGTATGTCCACATACATTTATCACCCATACGAACGCTCAAGAAAAATGCATTTTCTTTACAACCATCGCGCTAGCCAAAATAAATCTCGCGTACACTGTTGCCCATAGATATAAATGTACGGTACTTATGGATGGATATATATATAAGTGGCTTGCACGTGAATGGGTCAGAGGCACCATTTCTGATCATGCAATCCAAAAATTATTACCTACACTTCCCAAGCCTGATGGTTTAATCATAATGAATTGCAAACAACCTTTTACGCGCCCCACCGCACCTAGCTGTCTCGAATATCTAGCATCACCAGATGACTTTGATCATTTTCAAAATCAAACGCTTGATAAAATGATGCAAATGATCCAAATATAATTAGACTTTTAATACCCGAATATTTCGAAACTTGGTTGTGGTTTTAAATACGCCAACACCAAGACCTCTTTGAAAACCAGTCTCAGGGGAATCTTTGACAACTTCGTGCCGAGGCAATGTCCAAGCTGTTCGACCATCGATATAGCCAATGACTTCATTATCTTCGAGCTCGATCCGAATGTGGTACCATTTTTTGGGATGAATTTGATGAAATGTCTTGGTCGCATCATAGCCAAGCACAATGCTCTGGGTGTTTTCCCAGCCTCCTAAGATCCAGGTCAAATATTTTTTCCCGACACAAAACAACAACGCAAACCCCTCATTGCCAGTCATCACACGTCCTTCGGCCTCAAAGATAAATTCAGAAAAAAGCACTTCCTTGCGTGTAATGATCGAACTTGCCCATGGTGATCCAATTGCATGCAGACCATTTTTATCTTCCCGGACATAGAATGCCCCTTGGCTTTCCCAATCCTTTAAATCGGGCTGATCTAGCAATTGAATCCAAACCTGGGAGGGAATATCATCTACTTTTGTGTCGTCTTCTTCTTCAATGTTATCGGCTGCATCAAAAATGATACTTTCCTCTTGTTCGACAATCAGTGCATCCAAACCATCCACGCTGTTTTTTTGATCTTTTTCTACGACCAAAGTGTCATCTTGCAACTTTGGTTCTTTTTGCATAATTTCTTCTGCATCGTCATCGGCAACATCAGACAAATCGTCTGCTGCAGGTTCTTTGGTCTTGGTGATCACCGAATGTTGCATTGACTTGGGCGCAACACCACGATACCAAAAACATAACATTCCAAAAAGCACACCAAAGCCATACCACAGATAAAAAGCCCACTGTACAGCTGGGCCTCGCATTCCCCACTGAAAATAATGTACCGGGTTCAAGTATGCATATTTTACCTGCATGGATTGCTCAACCCAATAATCTTGAACCAAACGAATGTATGGATTAGGAGGCTCCTGCATGTTTGTTAAAACATTAAACGCCTGCACAATACTTCTTTCTTGTATCATCGTATCAATGAATTTGGCGCCATGGGCGAAGTTTTCAACATTCGCCACGCCAAACCCCTTTTGATTTGCAGGGTCAACCATCAATAAATACACCACCTCTGGTCGATTCTCTAAGAAACGTTTCATGGTGCTGATTTTTCCATTGATACTTTTTTGCTGCCCCATGGCAACTTTGATTTGTTCTAGTACTGCAGTAG